>CAYGSQ010000131.1:0-8158 GCA_964352435.1 uncultured Gammaproteobacteria bacterium
GTCCGGGAATCAGCGTGCGGCCACCGCCATCAATAACGCGGCTGTCCTTGTCAAGACCTGCCGGTGCGGCGGCATCGATCCGCAAAATGCGTCCGTCTGAGCCGATTTCCATCGCGCCAAAGGCGGTAAATCCGTGGCGAGTCGGGGTATAGCCGTTTACGTTGACCCACCAGGTTGATTCCGCGGACGCACTGGCCGCGAATCCAACGGCGAGCAGCCCTGTGGCCAAAAAGCCACGCAAAAAACGGACGGTTCGCGAATTTTTGGAGTCAAATGAGGCGTTATTCATGATTATGTCGCTTTATAATGCAGACGAAATGGATTGAGCAGTTCCCGACAAGGCCGCGCGCCTGTTACACTTTAGCTTGAGTGTGCAGGTGGTGTGAACCATCAGTGCGGTTCGTGTGGCCGGCAGTTTGCAAAGCCCGGTTTTTTCTCAACGTTGGATAGTGTGAATGTATCTCGAGCATTTTGGCCTAAACAAACCGCCGTTCCAACTGACGCCAGACGCGGGGTTTTTGTACCTCAGCCCCCAGCATGCCAAGGCGAAGGCGCACATGGATTACTCGGTGCTCAACCGCGACAGCTGTGTCGTGGTCACCGGGGATATCGGCTGTGGCAAAACGACCCTCATTAACCGCTTCCTGAGCGATATTGGTGATGACGTTCGCATCGCCCGAATTTTTCAAACCCAGATTTCCACGCGCCAATTCTTGCAAACGCTGCTCGCACAGTTCGGTATCGAAGCCTACCGCAAAAATAAGGCAGAGCTGCTTGCCGACGTCACCGAATTTCTGCTCGAGCGTAATCGCCGCGGCGAGCAGGTCGTACTCATCGTCGATGAAGCGCAAAACCTGAGCCTGCGCGTGCTCGAAGAAATTCGTCTGCTGACCGACATCGAAACGGAGCAGGCCAAGGCGATCAACGTCATTTTGTGCGGCCAACCCGAGCTCAACGACAAATTGAATGAGCCCGACATGGCGCAGCTTCTGCAGCGCGTACACTTTTGCGTGCACGTGAAGCCGCTGGGTATGGTCGAGATGAGTGAGTACATCGACCATCGCCTGCGTATCGCCGGCTGGGGCGAGGAAGACGCACTCTTTCCGACCTCTGTGATGCCGCTGTTTTTCCGCTATACCGGCGGCGTGCCGCGTCTAATCAACACGCTGTGCGATACCGTTCTGACCGCGGCCTACGTCGACGAGGAAACTCAGGTTAGTGAGGCGCTGGTGTCGGCCGCCATCGAGGAACTCGATTGGGGTCCGTTTGAAACACGCACCCGCACCACCGACAAGCGTACGTTCCCGGCACGCGCTGACGTACCACCGAAACTGGTTCTTTTGCGCGATGGCGAAATCGTCAAACGGTTTGTTCTTGAAGGCAGACGAGTTCTGGTCGGTCGCGATGCAGACAACGATCTGCCCGTCGCGAGCGAATTTATCTCGCGTCATCATGCGCAGATCAGTTACTACCGCGGCTCTTACTGGGTCATGGATCTCAAGAGCACGAACGGCACGTTCGTAAACGGCAAGCGCGTTCGCCGCCTCCGCCTGACGGATCGCGACGTGATCGCCGTTGGCCACCATCGTCTGGTGTTCCAAAATCCCTTCGAACGTGACAATGAACAAGAAGACGACAAAACGGCACACTTGAGCGACTTTCAGGGCACCTCGGTTCTCGACCCCGACTATGAACTCGACGACAGCCCCGAAGACGAGTCGTTAGACGATAGTTCAGGCGCCCGCATTAGTTCTTCCTGACCTGATCGCCCCGGCGCACGTCAGCGCCCAGGCCGTTTCCACTACGGTTGCAAAGCCCGTGCGTAGCGCGTCGGCTGTTCTGCGCGCAGCGTGTGTGCGTCGATATTCGTCAGACCCGCGTCACGCAGGCGATGCATAAATTGCAGCGTTCGCAGGGCATCGAACCACGTTGTGAACTGTCGCCGACGTTGCTCAATGTTGCTACTTGCATCGAACGCTCGCGTGAGCGCCTGCGTCAGCTGCGCCGGCTCGAATACCTGACTGCTAAGCCCCGGGCGTGGATCGATGGCGAGCAGGTTTTCAAGTCGCAGCGTTAGCGCCGGGCGGGCCAGCGCTGTCCGGTCCCCGGCCAGCAGTTCAGCGACCAGCACCAGGAACGTTCGTAGTAGTTGATAGCTTTGCTCGCAATAAAAAAGCGGTTCGGCAAACGGATCGTCCAGTGTTTGCAGCCGCGCGACAGCGGGACCGGTACCAAACGGCACACGCTGCGACAGGCGCGAGCGGATCGCCACACAAATATGCGGGCAGTGCCGAATGCGTCCAAGCTTGGAAAGTTTGGCCAGTAAGTGGAAATCCTCGCCCGCAGCGCGGCGCGGACAACCCCGCACTTGCGCGTAGTGCGTGGCGCTGATAGCCACCGCACTGCCCAGTGCCTGAAACCCGTAACGCGAGCCCGCCGCGGTCAATGAGGCGGGGTAGTCGCGGATGCGCAGGTCGTAGGCGCGTTGCGCCGGTGCTGTGGCGTGCGGCCCAACATGCTTGAACGCAAACGTCACGGCGCTATCACCCGACGTCAAGTTGGCGGTGAAATAGTTAGCCGGCCATTGTGCATCCGCGTCACCACAGTAGATCGTGTGCGTGCGCAGATTGCCAAGCGCGATGGCGGCCAATGCGCGATCCATACCCGTCTTGCGCGCGAGTCCGACACCTTCATCGGTTGGTAAGCGCTGACCATCGCCCACGCGGTCAACGATCAAGACGGCAAAAGGCACCGCTTCGGCGTGCCAGATGACGTCTGCGCCAAGCGCTTCGCGGTGCAGTGGTTGTGGTGCCGCGCAGGTCAGAAGTGCACGGGTTTTTTCGATCTCGGCGGCCTGTGCGTTGACGGGTGCATTGGCGACCACAATCAACAGCACGGACGAGGCCGCGTGCTCACGCAAGGCGTGCTCAATGAAGTCGGGTCGCTCCGCGAACGCAGGCACAACGACCACGTAATCGAAACGTCGCTGCGCGAACGGCCACGGTGTGTGCGCATCGTCTTGCGCATGACGCTGCAGGTACTGGTCGACGGCGCGATCGTCCACGGTCGTCCGCTAATGCAGGGCAGGGCGTAGCGGTTGCGCAGTCATGATCGCGGCTTCTATCTCGCGTAGTTCACTCAAACGATCGGTATTGAGCTGCGGATCGAAAAACTGATTGGCCAAATCAAGAAACAGTCGAAAATGGCGCGCCTCTGAGCTGGCAAAGCGGCGATAGAAATCGCGCAACGTTGCATCGTGCAATCCATCGGCAAGCAGGGCGAATCGTTCAGCACCGCGCGCTTCAATCAAGCCCGCGACCAGCAGCCGATCCTGAAAGAAATCGTCGCGGCCGGTGCGCATCGCCGCACGCAAAGCGTTTACGTACTGGTCTTTTTCATCTCTGCCAAGTGCTACACCGCGCGCCTGAATAAGTCGCAGTACGTCGCGATAGTGCGCCATCTCCTCGAGCGCCAGATCGCCCATCGGGCCGATCAGCTCGTGACGGTCCGGGTAATGCGTAATCATTGATACCGCCATGGCGGACGCTTTACGTTCGCATGCGGCATGATCGATCAAAAATTGATCAATATTGCCCTGTACGGCCGCCAGCCAACCGGTCGGCGTCGGTTGTGCCAAGAGCGGCTGGTTTTGGTCGAAGATTTGCGCGGTGGATGCGTCCATCTGCGCGATATTACGGTATTTCTGGGTCATTCCGTACTATCATCGACGAGGTCCGCATAAAACAGTATGGAAGCCCCGAAACGATGACTTCGATTGATCAAACGCCCGCGTGGGCCGTCCTTGGCGAACATCACAAACGCCTGCAAAACAAAACGCTAACCGAACTCTTTGCGGCCGACCCCGCACGGGTCACCGATTTGACGTTCGACGGTGCCGGTCTGCATCTCGATCTGTCCAAAAATCGGCTTGATGCAGCCGTAATGCGTGACCTTGTGGCGATGGCGCAGCAGCGCCAACTCGAAGCCGGGCGCGCCGCCATGTTTGGCGGCGAGGTTATCAACACGACGGAAAAACGGCCGGTGCTGCACGTTGCACTGCGGGCCAAACCCGCGCGCGCCATTATGGTCGACGGCCACAACGTCGTGGATGATGTGCAAGCCGAGCGCCGCAAGATGGCGGGCCTGGTTGACGCAATTCGTGGTGGTGACTGGCTTGGCTTTGATGGACGCCGAATCACCGATGTGGTGCACATTGGCATTGGTGGCTCAGATCTCGGGCCACGCCTGGTAACCGCAGCATTGGCCCCGTATCACGACGGTCCTTTGACCGTGCATTTTGTCGCCAATCTTGACGGGGCCGATCTCGCGCCGCTGCTGGAAAGGCTGGAGGCGGCAACGACCCTGTTCATCATTGCTTCCAAGTCTTTCACGACGATGGAAACTTTAACCAATGCCGATACGGCGCGCCGCTACGTGGTGGACGCCGCCGGGGGCGATGAGGCAGCCGTCGCGCGACATTTTGTGGCGCTGTCGGCCAACCCGAAGGCCACCGCCGAGTTTGGCATTGACGAGGCCCATCGCCTCACTTTTTGGGACTGGGTTGGCGGACGCTTCTCGCTGTGGTCGGTCATCGGCATGCCGATTGCGCTTGCGGTTGGCAACGCGCATTTTGATGCGCTGCTCGCGGGCGCACAAGCAATGGACGAACATTTCGAGACCACGCCACTCGACCAAAATTTGCCGGTATTGATGGCTCTGACGGGTCTGTGGTATCGCGACTTTTTCGCACGACCAACTCATGCAATTTTGCCCTATGACGAACGCCTCAGTTTTTTGCCCGCGTATTTGCAGCAGGCGGAAATGGAGAGCAACGGCAAGCGCGTGAAGCTGGATGGTTCGCCCGTCGACGTCGATACCGCGCCCGTCCTGTGGGGCGGTGTGGGCACCAATGCGCAACATGCCTTTTTCCAGATGTTGCATCAGGGGACGCACTGGGTGCCGGCCGATTTTATTGCTGCGATCCATCCCCATCATTCGCTCAAAGAACATCATGCCGGTTTGCTGGCCAACTTTCTGGCGCAAACGGCGGCTCTAATGATCGGCGACACCGATGCGCCCGACCCCCACGCCGTGTTCGAGGGCAATCGCCCGAGCACGACTATCCTTATTGACGCATTGACGCCGGCCGCGATGGGTGCGCTGGTTGCCGCCTACGAGCACAAAATTTTCTGTCAGGGGCATCTGTGGGGCATCAACGCATTTGACCAGTATGGCGTACAGCTTGGTAAAACCCTGGCCAAGCAAGTGGCGCCGGCGCTTGCGACGGGAAAGGTCGACGCATTAGACGCGTCCACCGCGGCGCTCATCTCCCGTATTCGCACGTCGAGCTGATTGCGCATCTCATGAAACAAGACGCTTACGAGACCAGTCGCCGCCTGGAGGGTGTGCGCTACGAAATCCGTGGCCAGCTTGCGGCGCGTGCGCACGAGCTTGAACGTATTGGCTACGAGATCGTGCATCTGAATATCGGCAATCCCGGACGTTTCGGCTTCCGCACACCCGAGACGATGCGCCTGGCCATGATTGAAAATTTGGCGGCAAGCGAAGCCTATTGCCACCAACGCGGTATTTTTCCGGCCCGCGAAGCTGTCGCGATGCAACAGCAAAGTCGCGGCATTGAGGGCGTAACGGCCGACGATGTGTTCATTGGCAATGGTGTCAGCGAACTCATCGATTTGTCGCTGCGTGGTTTTCTAAACACCGGGGACGAGGTGCTGATCCCTTCGCCGGACTATCCGCTGTGGACCGCTGCGGTCATTTTGAATGGTGGCAAAGCGGTGCACTACCCGTGTCGCGCACGGGATGACTACGCGCCGGATGTAGAGGCGCTTGCGTCGCTCATCACCCCGCGCACTCGCGCGCTGGTCATCATCAACCCGAATAACCCGACCGGCGCGGTCTACCCGCGTGACACGCTCGAGCAGATGGTCGCGTTGGCCGAGAAGCACGATCTGATGATTTTGAGTGACGAGATTTACGACGAGATGTTGTACGACGACGCGCAGCACATCCCGGTCGCCACGCTGTGCAAAGATGTGCTGTGTGGCACCTTCGGTGGTCTGTCGAAAATATATCGTGCGTGCGGCTATCGCGTTGGCTGGTTGTCCTTTAGCGGCGCCCGCGAGCGCGCCGACAAGTATTTGCACGCCATCGAGTTGTTATCATCGCTGCGCCTGTGTGCCAACGTGCCGGGCCAGTGGGCCGTGCAAACGGCGCTCGGTGGGCATAAGAGCATTCACGCGTTGACGGGTCGCGGTGGACGGCTATACGAATCGCGTGAAGCCATCCGTGTGGCCGTGGCGCGCAGCGCGTATTTGTCTACCGTGCTACCGCGCGGTTCCATGTACGCGTTTATTGACGTCGATACACGGCGCTTGCCCGGGTTTGATGACCACGCGTTTGCCCTTGAATTGCTCGAACAAAAGCATGTTCTGCTGGCGCCTGGTACCAGCTTCAATGTGCAGGAAAAGAATCGATTCCGGATCACGTTGTTACCGCGACCGGCCACGCTTGAGGACGTATTTTCGCGTATCGAATCGCTGCTCGACGACATGGCTGTTTGATGGAAGCCAGCCTGGTTCAAAGTCTCGATGTGGGCACGCTGGTCATTACCGCGCATCGACGCCAGGCACGACAAATACGGTTTCGCTACGCGGCTCACAAGCAGTCATTGCAAATCAGCGCGTGGTCATCGCCACAGGTGACCGGTTGGGACGACTGGCTTACCCGGTTGCATCAGGACATCACATGGTCGGGATATTCCGCGCCGCGTAATCAACGCAAACTTCTGACCTCGTTTCAGGAGCAAATTCTGTGGGAAAATATTATTGGCGCTGATGAGGCGCAGGAACTCGATGATGTCGGCGGCGCGGCGCGCAAGGCATTGGCGGCGTGGACGCTGGTGCAATCCTATCGACTGGCCGATCCGGCGACTGCGTCCGGTAACAGTGCTGACATCGCGGCCTTTGGCCGGTGGATGCGGCGCTACTTCAAGCGCTGCCGCGAACAATCGCTCATGGACCACGCGCGCCTGGCGGATAGTATTGCACCCGCACTGCGTGCCGGTGCGATTGCGCAACCGGACAGGATTCTGTTGGTTGGCTTTGACGACCTGACACCCCAGCAACGTCTGTTGCTAAAAGTACTTGAGGAACTGGGAACCAAGCTTGATCTGTATCGCGGGGCCCGCATTAGCAGTGATGCGCGTACGGTTCGCTTGCCCGGGCAGATGGACGAATACACGGCCGCAGCGCGTTGGGTCCGCAGCCGTCTCAATCGCGATGCACCGGGCAATATTGCCGTGCTTGCGCCGCGTTTGCGTGAAGACCGCCGGCGCATCGAACGCATCTTTGATGACGTACTGATGCCCGGGTCATCCCTGCCCAGCAGCAATCTGGGTGGGCGTCCCTACAACATGGCGATTGGTGATGTTTTTCATCGCACACCGCTGGTCCACACGGCACTGGGTATTTGCCAACTCGCGCGTCCCGTTCTGCGCTTCGATCATCTCAGTTCACTGCTGCGCTCGCCGTTTTTGCGCGGCGCTGCGGCGGAGGCGCCTTTGCGGGCGCGCTTTGAGGTGTGGCTGCGCAGCAAGAATATTGCTCGCGCACCCGTTGTTAAGCTGCCGGCGTTGTTCGCGGAGTTTCGCCAGCGCGCCCATGAGTCGATGGATGATGCGGTGACGGAGTCGATGCTCGCGGGTCTGCATCCGGCGTTGACCGACGTCAAGGGAACACATCGCGCATCGCGTTGGGCTGATATTTTCCGTCGCTTGCTCAAAGCATGCGGCTGGCCCGGGGACAGTGCGCTGGACTCGGCGTCGTTTCAAACAGCAGAACGCTGGCGCGCATTGCTCGATGAAATGAGCGGGCTCGATTTTCTGACCCAGTCGATGGACGTCAACAAGGCGTTGTCGCTGGTTCGTCGCTTGGCGCAAGGTGTCAGTTTTCAACCGCAAACACCGGATTTATCGGTGCAGATTCTGGTGCCAGAACAAGCCGTTGGTTTGCATTTTGATCACCTGTGGCTGTGCGGTGCTCATGCTGGCGCGCTGCCCGGACCGGCCAATCCAAATCCGTTTATTCCAAGGCAATGGCAGCGCGGGCACGCCATTCCCGGATCCAGCGCGAGTGTT
>CAYGSQ010000132.1:0-3162 GCA_964352435.1 uncultured Gammaproteobacteria bacterium
AATATCCGAATACGCGAGCATCTATGTCAACCGAGCAGAACCGGTCCCAGGCGACGATTGGCCTTTTTCGACCCAGATCTGAAGCCACAACCGTCTTTTTCGAATTTCTTGTCCGAAAAAAGCGATCTCATTTTCTGCTCTGAATTCCCTGTCCAGCAGCGAAACGCGACGCACTTCCTTCTATCCCCACCAAACTCCCCCGTTCCCCGCTGCGCACCAACCCCCGCATCAAATGGCAGCGCCCTTTTTTTTAGTCTATAGAGAGTAAGTGGGTCTGGCTAAACTGTGCCCCACGCAAGACCCAGTCATTGATGAATTGGATGTCCTGATGACGCGCTCCGCCCCCCACACTTACGTTCCGTATCAGGCACGGCTGCCGCAACTTCGCGACCGCCACCATGGTGCAATCGTGGGCGCACGTATATCGTCATTACGTGGCATGAAGCCAGGCGGTGGTCCGCTTGGACTCGGGCGACTCGGTGCCTTTGCGGTGAGCAGCACAGCCCGGACCTGGCAAAATTTGGTGCTGCTCTCCAATGCACACGTGCTGCGGGCCCACGCCGCCCGCGCAGGCGACGCCGTCTACCGACCAAAGATCGTGGCCAATGAACCACAGGTGCTTCTAAAAAGAGACAGCCTGCAAACACTCGCCCTGCTCACCTCAAACAGCTTCGACGGTCACCATAGTTTTGCTCACGGCGACTCAAAAGCCACAGACTTCTACATCGACTGCGCTACGGCGACGCTCGCCGATACGCAGGCGCAGCCATCCGGCCCGCGGGGCTTTGGCCGCGTCGATCTGGCCACCCCAAAAGACACGCGCCCCGGTCGTCGACTACCGGTACGCCTGTTCGGCATCCATGACCGGTCGGCCGGCTTTCTCGTCGATACTGCCGCAACGGTTCCCCATGCGGACGGTCGCATGTGTCGCAATAGCCTCATAATCGAAACGCCGCCGGGCTGTGCACCCTTCGCCTCCGATGGCGATTCCGGCGCACTGGTCGTGGACAGCTTTGATCGTGCGATCGGACTGCTGTGGGGCGTCGATCTGACCAAGCCCACGCGCGCCTTCGCCTGCCACCTGTTGCCCGTGCTCGATCGGCTCGATCTGGTGCTATCGAAAAACGAGTCGGCGCAGTGACCCTGTCGTCGCCATTAATGGAATTGCGTGCGCGCGCCGAGGCAGCACTGAAAGCACGCTTTCCCGACGTTACCGGGGTCGGCATCGGCTTGCGCGAGAAAGATGGCCAGGTTACCAATCAACCGGCGCTGCGCGTGTACGTCACGAAAAAGCGCGACGTGAATGAACTTGGCGAAAACGAGCTGCTTCCCGCTGTGTTCGAGAGCTACCCGATCGACGTGCTCGAGCGCATCGAGCTGGCGCCCGCACACTGCGAGGACATCAAAATGCACTCGCGCATGGTGGGCGGAATCACAATCTCGACGTTCAAACGCCCGTCGGCCAGCACGGCGTTCGGTCGCGGCACGCTTGGCTTTTTCGCGACGCTGCCTGACGTGGCACCGCCCAAGAACGTGGTGTTGGTATCCAATCACCACGTGCTCGCGCACAACGACGCCGTTGAAGGCGACAAGGTCTATCAGGCCAAGGGCATCGCTCTTGTGTCCCCGCCCGCCGCCCACCTTGCGCAAACCGATCTGGAACTCGATGAGTTTGGCCAGCCCATCGGCCGCAAGATTGGAAAAATCGACAGGCTAGTTGAAGAAGCCGTCCATCCGTTTTCCTACGACGCCAGTACGCCGATCGACTACTGGGTGGATTGCGCCACGGCCAAGCTCGATATCGAGATTTCCAGCACCTGCAACAAGAGCACCGGGATCAATTACAAGAACGAAATCAGGGGTCTTGAGATCGGCCCGACAGGCACAAACCCTGACGGCAACAGCCGCATTGTCGACATTGGGCGCGTCCGACCTGAGGACATTGCTGCAGGCGAATTTGACGGCACCAACACCGATCCCGCAGACGATTACGTGGTTTACAAAGTTGGGCGCCGAACATCGCGCACCGTGGGCAAAGTTTTCGAGGCGTACTTACCGGCAGACCCAGCGTCGCCATTCGATAGACCCGGCGCGTTCATGATTATATCGACCGAGCCCGACTGCGACGGCATCGACCGCTTTGCGGCACAGGGCGACTCAGGCTCGGCGATCATGAACGCTGACAACGAACTGGTCGGCATGCTCTTCGCAGTTGGAACTCCACCAAATGAGAACATTGCCTTTGCCTGCCACATCCATCCAGTGATCGACGTTCTGGGCGTAGAACCGATCACCGATGCAAACCCACCGCTTGGTCCTGCAGGCAGCACGCGCGACGATCAGCCGGGCGCGTTCATGCCGCTTGAAGCGCACACCATTGCCCTGCGATCGCGCATCGAAGCGCACCCGAAAATCGGTCCGCTCTACGCCAGCTTCATGGAGCACTGGGACGAGATCGTCATGCTGATCAATCATCGGCGGCCGCTGTTGGTCGCCTGGCATCGCGCCAAGGGCCCAACCTTCGTGGCGCACCTGAGCGAAAGCGCGAGAACGCCCGGACATCGAATCCCTTTCGAGATCGAGGGAATTTACCGACGCGATGTTGTCGAGCGTATGGCTGAACTGCTGCAGGCGGAAGGCAGCGACGAGCTGCGCGCCTACATCGCTGCGCATCGTGGCGCAGCGCTCGCACTGATCGACAGCTTCGACGATTTGCATCGCCTGGTGGAAGATCTTGGGACGGAGACGACCGATGCGTGAACCCAGCACTCTGCAACGCGCCGTCGGCTTGATTGCCGACGCAGTCAGACCACTGCTCGAGGTGCTCGAGGGCGACCGCGCGCGCTCATTGCTGCAGGAACTTGGCGCAGAAGGCACCGGCGCCCAGGTTGCGGGCTTTTCGAACGCGCTACAGCCAGTGGTCGCCGCAACGGAAGCATTGCTCGAGGATGTCACTGAACTGACTGCCGGCCTCGACGCCGACGATGCGGGCGCCATTGCAGCGGCCAGCGTCTCCGCGCTGGAGCGCACGTTGACCCTCATCGACAGCATTGATGATCTTCAAGGCGCCGTCGCGGGCCTGTCGCTGCCCGCCCCACTCGCGAACAATTTCGCCCAGCGCCTTTTCAACCTACTGCTTGCCGACGTGCTGGAGAGCCAGAC
>CAYGSQ010000132.1:3172-8067 GCA_964352435.1 uncultured Gammaproteobacteria bacterium
ACTGAGCTTCCTCGGCATCCTGAACCGCGAGGGCGTTAACGCCGGCTCCATCGACCCGGCCAACCCGCCGCATGCTGTCGTCAACTTCGACTTCGGCGCCATCGGCGACTGGCTGTCCGATCCCGTCGAGGCCTTGCGAACCCAGTTTGCGTGGGGCGAAGGCGGACTGGATGAGGCAGCTTTGCTGCGACGTCTCGAGGCCATCCTGTTACGTTTCTCAATTCCAGCATTCCTGGACGATGCGCCCGCGAATCCGACGCTTGATACGGGCTTCGTTGTGCTGCGAGGCACGAGCGGTCTCAATCCACCCGGCATCACGATGGAGGTGTTGCAGAGCATCGCCTCGGGCTCACTCGATTTCAGTGTGGACGACGTCGCAATTGAAACCGAGGCGACCGGCAACGTCCCCTTTGGCGTGCGCGCAACGATCGAGCCGCCGTTCGATATCAACGTCGAACTCCCGCCAGGCGATGCCGTGGACGCGCAGCTCATCCTGCGCGTTATCGCAGATCGCACCAGCGCGGCAGAAAAATTTGTCATTTTCGGCGACCCGGATGCGAGTCGCATGGAGTTCGGTCGCTTCGAACTCGAAACCTCCGCTCGATTCGACGGGGCGCGTCTCGTGCCGGGCGGCCGGGTTGGCATCAGCGAGGGGCTGCTGCGCATCTCAACTGCGCAGGCCGACGGGTTCCTCGCCAGTATTCTTTCGGGCATCGAAATTGAATCAGAGTTTAATCTGGGCATCGGTATGTCGGCCGCCACCGGCGTGTTTTTCGAAGGCTCCAGCTCGCTCGAAGTCCAGCTGCCCGTTCACCTGAATCTCGGGCCGGTCGAAATCAGCGCGTTCACCATCGGCGTCGGTATCGATGGACAGACATTTCCGTTAACCGCGGGCGTCGATATTACGGCCAACATCGGACCGCTGGTGGCCGTTGTGCAGCAGGTCGGGGCGCAGGTCGATTTCGAGCTACGGGGAAATCGCGACGGTAACGCCGGCCCACTCGACATTGCGATCAACTTCAAGCCACCGACCGGTGTTGGCCTTTCAATCGATGCCGGCGCCGTGACCGGCGGTGGCTTCCTTGGCATCGATGTTGAGCGCGGCGAATATACCGGTCTGTTGCAACTGAGCATTCTGGATGTCGTCACGGTCACGGCAATCGGCATCATCAATACGCGGCTGCCGGATGGCTCGGAGGGCTTCTCCCTGCTGGCGATTATTTCGGTCGAGTTTAATCCGGGCATTCAACTTGGCTTTGGCTTCACGCTGCTCGGCGTTGGTGGTCTGGTCGGGCTCAACCGGACGATGGACCTGGACGCCTTGGCGGCAGGCGTACGTTCCGGCTCCATCGATACCATCATGTTTCCTCAGGACATTATCGAGAACGCGAGCCGCATCATTTCCGACCTGCAGGCCTTCTTCCCGCCGGAGCAGGACACCTTTTTGATCGGGCCGATGACGAAATTTGGCTGGGGCACGCCAACGCTTATCAGCCTCTCGCTGGGCATCATCATAGAGGTGCCTGGCAACATCGCGATCGTGGGCAAGCTCACCGTGGCGATCCCGGACGAACGCGTACCGCTTATCATCATCAATGTCGCATTCATTGGTGCCATCGAGTTCGACAAGAACCGCGGCTGGTTCTACGCCGCAATCTATGACAGCCGCGTGGTCTACATCACGTTGGAGGGCGGCATCGGCGTGCTTGCGGCGTTCGGTGACGACCCGAACTTCGTCGTCTCGGTGGGCGGCTTCCATCCTTCTTACAATCCACCCGAGCTGCCATTCGACGACATTCCGCGACTGGCAATCAACATCCTCAACACGCCGGTCGCAAAGGTCATTGTCACGGCGTACTTCGCCGTAACCTCCAACACCGTGCAATTTGGCGCGGCCTGCAATCTATTCTTCGGCGTCAGTATCGCGAAAATTGAAGGCCACCTGGGTTTCGATGCGCTCTTTCAGTTCTCGCCGTTCTATTTCACGATCACGATATCGGCCTCGCTGTCGGTCAAGCTGTTCGGCGTCGGGCTGTTTTCAGTGCGCTTTCGCGGCACGCTCGAAGGTACCTCGCCCTGGCACATCGAAGGCACCGGCAGCATCTCGCTGTTGTTCTGGGATGTCGATGTCGACTTCTCCGAGACCTGGGGCGAGCAAGAGAACACGACGTTGCCGCCGATCTCGGTCATGCCCATCATCAAGGCGGAATTTGAGAAAGTCGAAAACTGGACGGCGAAGCTTGAGAACGCCAATCAGCTGCTGGTTTCGCTGCGCACCATCGACACGGACGCCGACCTGGTAGTGCATCCTGTCGGCTCGCTCAGCGTCACGCAGCGCGCGGTACCGCTCGGCATCACACTGGACAAAATTGGTAGCCAGCGACCCGATGATTTCAATCGCTTTTCCATCGATGCCGCCACCACCGGCATAGAAAAAAGGGACGCTATCCGCGAGCAGTTTGCGACGGCGCAATTTCAGGAACTGGATGACAGCGAGAAACTGAGCGCTTCGGATTTCGAACCCGAAGAAGCCGGTCTTGAGCTTTCGGTCTCCGGTTCACAATCGAACACCAGCTTCGTCGCAAAGCGTATTGCGCGTTACGAGCAAATCATCATCGATAGCAACTTCAAGCGCATGGTGCTGAGCCTCGGCGTACTACTTGGCGGGCTGTTCACGCACTTCCTGGGTGCGAATGCCGTCAGCCGGGCCACGCTGTCAGCGCGCTCGGCCGAGCGCAAACATCTGCTCGACGAAAAAATCGTCGTGCACCCGAACGCTTACGTGGTGGCAAACTTTGCCGACAACACGCCGGTGAACGGCGCGCCGACATCTTTCGCCTCGCGCGCCAGTGCCAACGAATACCTGGCGAGCCAAACACGGCAAGACCCGGCGTTTGCCGACAGTGCACATATCGTACGTGCATCTGAAGTGAGAGAAGCAGCATGAGTGACGAGATTGGCACCTATTCATTTCTGCCCTGGCTGCGTCACGGTGTTGCCAACAACATCACCACAACCGACTTCGATGCCGCTGTCCGCACGCGCGCACAAATTCAGATTGATCTGGCCATCACCGGCGAACCAGTTGAAGGTGACACCGCGCAGACCGAAACGGTGTCACGGGCCATTCAGCTTTACGGACCAGGTGACATCGTTGGTCTCGACCCCAACGCTATCGTAAAAGTCGAACCGCGTGATCACATCACGAACTTCGAACCGAATTATCTGCCCTACATCGAGTTCTACGACGAAGATTTCCCATGGCGTTACACGCCAGCCTCACCCGACACCAACCTGCATCGCCTGCGCCCCTGGCTCGCCCTGGTCGTGTTGACCGAAGATGAGTTCAACAACGCGGCGACGACATCGTCACGACCCCTTGATGCAATCGAGATCACGGGCACTGCGGCGAATTTGTTCCCGCCGGCCGATCAGCTGTGGGCATGGGCGCACGTGCACGCCAACCGCGACCTCATCAATCAGGCGGGAGTCGTGACCTCAAGCGACGGCGCGGCTGCAGGCGCGAGTCTTGAAAACGTACTGCGCAGCAACCCCGATCATGCCTACTCGCGCATAATTTCACCGCGCCGATTGTCGCCGAACATCGGCTACCACGCGTTTTTAGTACCCAGCTTTGAGAGCGGCCGACTGGCGGCGCTTGGGCTCGACCCGGATGACGGCAACCCGGCACGTTTCGCGACGCAGTCAGCCTGGGCCGACTACGACAGCCGCCCCCTGTCCGGGCTCTATCCCTACTACAAGCGCTGGTACTTCAAGACCGGTGAAATCGGCGATTTCGAATATTTGGTACGTCTGCTAAAACCGCGGCCGCCCGACAGTCGACTCGGACGGCGCGACATGGATGTGCAAACACCCGGTTCCAACTTGACCGGCATCCAGAACCCGGCGCTCGAGGGCGTTCTGCGACTCGGCGGTGCGCTCAAGGTGCCCGACGGCGCACTGTCTGATGCGCAGGAAGACGAAGCACAAATGTTCGAGAACTGGGACGACCCGTTCCCGCACCCGTTCCAGAGCGACCTCGCCACGTTTATCAATTTGGCCGACGACTATCGCACTGAAGACGATCCCGACCCGCTGATCACGCCGCCGCTTTACGGCCGCTGGCACGCGTTGACCGAGCGCCTCCTCGAGGACGAGGACGGCAATCCGGTGGCACCCAGCGACAACTGGATCCACGAGACCAATCTCGATCCGCGGTTTCGCGTTGCGGCCGGCTTTGGCACGCGCGTGGTTCAGGACAATCAGGAAGAGTACATGGACGCGGCCTGGGAACAGGTCGGTGATGTGATCGAAGCCAATCGGCGTATCCGTCTGGCGCAGCTTGCCAAGGAAGCGACATTCGTCTGGCACAACAAGCATCTCGGCCCACTGCGCGATCTGAGCACCGAGCGGGTCATGGCGCTGACGTCGCCGGTGCAGCGGCGCGTGGTGGCCGACGGACTCAACGTCCGTTATCAAATTCAACAAAGCATGGTACCGACCGCCGCCCTGTCCTCACCGCTGCGTCGCGTGCTGCGTCCGCGCGATCATATTGCTACCCGGCTCGGCTTTAACAGCCCGGCGGGAGCGAACGTGCTCATTGAAAAGATCAACTCCGGTGAGGTGAGCGCCGCGCCGCCACGCATCACGCCCGAAGCGCTGCCAACGCTCGAAGAGGTCGCGGAAGAACTGACGCCACAGGGACCGCTTGGTGCACTGATCGATCTGCTTCGCGACAACCCGCTCATCAAATGGGTGGCGCTCGGCTTGCTGCTTTTGATTGCTCTGATCTTGCTCTTCGTTGCCCCGCTGCTTGGTCTTGTCGTCGCGGCCTCAGCCGTTGGCGTATTTTTCTACTTGCGACTACTGGAACAACAACCGGACCCCGCCGAGGG
>CAYGSQ010000133.1:0-7998 GCA_964352435.1 uncultured Gammaproteobacteria bacterium
CCATTCCATTTACGGCTAACACGACCACCATCGGCATCCGCGTTTACTCACCGGACGCAGGCATCCCAGTGCGCCTGAAAGCCGAGAACCTCGATGACGCCAGCATCAGCGTCGAAACGGAAGCGATGACCACCGTCGCCAACGAGTGGGAAACGCTGGTCTTTGACTTCAGCGAAGAGGTTTTCGGGCCGGCGCTCGACATCACTCAGGAATATCGGAAGCTGTCGGTGTTCTTTAATTTTGGCACGGACGGCGACACTGCCGGCGAGAAAACCTACCGGTGGGACGACGTTGAGTTTGGCGTTTTGCCTCCAGTGGTTGATGAAACACCGCCTACGCTGACGTCGCTGGTCATTGCGTCGAACAACGCTGACCCATCGGTCGCCGCAATCGGCGACGACATTACACTGACGCTAACGGCCGACGAGCCGATTACGCAACCAACGATTTCCATCGGTGGTGCAGCCGCAACGGTCACAGGTGCAGGCACCACCTGGGTCGCGAGCCGCACGCTAGACAGCAATGACGCAGACGGCGTCGTCACCTACAACGTGGCCTTTGCAGATATTGCCGGCAACGTTGCGCCAGACGTAACCGCAACCACCGACGACAGCACCGTCACGATCGATGGCACGGCACCGACGGCTGTCATTAGCGGTGCGCCTGCTGACTTTGCAACGCTTGATGCCATTGGCCTGACACTGACATTCAGTGAAGCGGTAACCGGTGTGGCGCTGAGCGACATCGTCGTCACCAACGGCGCCGCGAGCGCGCTGGTGGCGGTCGATGCTGCTAATTACACGTTCAACGTTACGCCAAACGGTGCAGGCGATCTCGTCGTATCGATTGATTCGGGCGCAGGTATGGATAGCGCCGGCAACCTAAGTGAAATGGTAACTGCCGTAATGATCCCAAGCGGGCTCGATGCGGATGCACCGCTGCTGACGGTTGTAACGATTGCCTCAAGCAACGCCAACGCGCAATTTGCGCGTACTGGTGATGTCGTTACACTGAACATGACGGCCAGCGAAGACATCCTGGCGCCAACCGTTGCCATCGGCGGCTTACCCGCCGACGTTGTCACCGGTGCCGACGCGGTCTGGACCGCCAGCCGCACCATGCTGGCCACCGACACCGAAGGGCCAATCACCTTTGTCATTACGTTTGAAGATTTGGGCGGCAACGCCGGTCCGCAATCGAGCGTGACAACCAATGCATCATCCGTCACTTTTGACATCACCGGCCCGACGGTCGCCTTTGGCAACGTGCCGGCCACCGTTCAAACGCTTGACCCGTTCACCGCTACGCTTGCGTTTAGCGAGGACGTAACCGGCTTTGCCGAGGGCGCCATTACCGTTACCAACGGTGCCGCCGCAACGTTTGCCGCAGTCGATGCGGCCAACTATACGGTGGTGATTACGCCGGACGGCCTGGGTGACCTGACAATCGACGTCGCCGCTGACAGCGCCACAGACGCTGCTGGCAATACCAGCGCGGCCAACACCGTCACTGCTGCGCTTGATTTGCAGCCATTGTGGCAACTGGTCTGGTCAGATGAGTTCGACGGCAGCGCACTGAATGCTGCCAACTGGACCGCACGCGATAGCGCTGACTGCCCTGATCCATGCACCGGTCAGCAAACCTATGCCCCGGGGAACGTGATCGTCGCCGCAGGCATGATGACCATTGAAGGACGCGAAGCACCGTACACATCAGGCTTGATCGATACCCGCGGTAACTTCGAATTCACACATGGTCGCATCGAAATCGACGCGCGCCTTCCGGGCACGCTGGGCACGCTACCGTCGCTCTACCTGCTGCCGGTCACTGATACCTATGGTCCATGGCCGCAGTCGGGCGAAATCGACATCGCAAACGCACCTGATCTGACGGTTGGCGGGAACACAACCGTTGAGCACACTTTGCAATACGGCCTCCCCGTTCCAGAAAACACCGCGACCACGGTCACGGCGGATCCCGCGAGTGCACCAAGCGCCAACACCCTGACCTATGCACTCGAATGGGAAGAAGGTGAACTGCGCTGGTTTGTCGATGACGTACACATAGCCACGCAGACCCAGGACAACTGGTACGCGATCAGCGATGACGACGACGGCATCTTGACGCTTGGCACGGGTGCCGCGCCGTTTGACCAGGACTTCTATCTGGCGATCGGACTGGGCATTGGCGATACGGCAGGCGTATCTTCAACCTTCCCGCAGTCACTGCAAGTTGACGCGGTGCGCATTTACGAATGCGCCAATGCGATTGACCCGGTAGCGGGCACCGGTTGCAGCACGGCCGACCCGGGCATCACGCCAGTGACGGCACGCAGTGAACCGTTCAGCACATCGTTGCAGCTCTACGTCGACGGGCCCACAACGGTCGACTTTATCGATGGGGCTGCGCCCGGCACACCGGTGAGCGGTACGCTGCTCCCCGCCACATTCGATGATGGTTCGGGCTTCTCAACGGCAACCCAAGTTGTGACCGCGACCGACGGCACCGATACCTTCTGGACGGCCGCAATGAGTGCGGACTTTGGTTTCGCTGGTGTCACGATTAGCTCGCAGAACGGCGGCATATTCGACCTCAGCGGCAGTGAAAACGCCGGTGAGCTGCAGTTCAGAATGCGTATGACCGCAATCAGCGGCAACCCGCAACTTCGCATTGGCCTGACCAGTGGCGGCGACGGTCGCGGCGTGCAGCTGGTCGATGTCAATGCTGACAACGTGTGGCGCCAGTACTCGTTCAAGATCGCAGATCTGGTGACGGCATCGGTCACCGATGGCACCTCGCTCAACGTGGGCAGTCTCATCAATGCGTTCTTGCTGGACGTGCGACTCGGTCAACTCACCGTGGACCTCGATGACATCACGCTGGTGTCGACCTGCCGCGATGAAGGCGGCTGCGAAGCCACGCCGCGCAGCCCGTTGGCCACCACGTTCTACGAACAAAACTTCGAAACGCTGGACGAGACGGCTGCGACTATTGGTGACGGCTGGCGTTTCTTCGTCAATGTGTTTGAGAGCGGGACACGTCTGTTCGGTTATCCCGGCGCAGCGCCTAACGGGCCGCAGATATCTGCGATTGCCGTGGGCGAAGGTGGCGTGGAGCAAGGTGACAAGCAGCTGTCTGTCTACAGCGACTACGAATGTTGCGCGGCCGGCGGCCCGGGCGGCGCTGCGTCGGGTCATCGCAGTCCAAACGGGCTGGTTGAGACGAATGTGTTCCGTGAACCGCTGGGCACTGCGGCGCCGATCTCAGCCGATGACGTGGGTGATACCTGGACATTTACCTACGATGCGAAACGCGGCAATCTGGCCGGCAGCACGACAGCCATTGCATTCATCAAAGTCCTCAACCCGATGGACGGCTTCTCGACCACGGCCGAGGACGTAGTTGAAATGACGACGGCGCCGGCAGACTGGAATTCCTACTCGGCACAGATCACCATTGGCGACTGGGAAGGTCAGATTCTGCAGTTTGGCTTCCAGTCGAAGGCGTCGAACTTTGAAGATGCCAACATCTTCTATGACAACGTTAAGGTCACGATTATCGATGGCCAGTAGACCAACGGCCGACGGTTCAACGAATCGTCGGCCGTGGCTCTGGCAGCCGTTGCGATAACATTAACCCGGAATATGCCTGCGACAGGCATTCCCCACTCCAAGTATTTTGAAAAAAGAAGAGTAGTCACAATGTCGGATGTAATCTCTTACCAACGCACAAGAATGATCACTTCAATGCTCATGGTTGTCGTGTTCCTTTGTGCTGCCTTTGCCGGTAACGCCCAGGCGGCCGACAAAGTCACCACCTACAAAGATGAGAACGGGTGGAAGCTGCTGGTCAACGGCAATGACTTCTATATGAAGGGCATTGTCTGGGGCTACACGCCGCGCAACCAGAACTACACCTACAACCTGTGGGGTGAGACTGACGAGCATATCCGTAAGGTCCTCGACTACGATTTTGGCTTAATGCGCGCAGCGGGCACCAACGCTGTCCGCAGCTTCGCGATGATTCCGCCCAAGTGGGTGACCTACGTGTACGAAAAACACGGCATCATGACGGTCATCAACCCATTGATGGGGCGCTACGGCTACCTGGTTGGCGGTCGCTGGATCCCCAACACGGACTACTCCGATGAACTAACTCGCGCTACGCTCAAAAAAGACATGCTTGAGATCGTCAACACATACAAAGATGTGTCGGGCGTTTTGATGTTCGCCTTTGGTAACGAGAGCAACTACGGGCTGTCCTGGAGCAGCTTCGAAATCGAGAACCTGCCGGAGGGGGAGCGCAATACGGAAAAAGCGAAGTACCTCTACAGCCTGTTCAATGAGGTAATTAGCGCCGGTAAAAAGATCGCCCCGAATCACCCGTTCACCATCGTTAACGGCGACATTCAATACATCGACCTCATCGCAGAATACTGCCCCGAGCTCGATTTGCTCGGCAGCAACGTGTATCGCGGCAAGAGCTTCACCAGCTTGTGGGAAGAAGTCGACAAAAAACTCGATATCCCCGTAGTCTATTTCGAGTTCGGCAGCGACGCGTTCAACGCCCGCGAAGGCCGCGAAGACCAGAAAGCGCAAGCCGAAGTTCTGCAGCTCCAGTGGAAAGAGATGTATAACAAGGCCTACGGTAACGGCGAACAAGGCAACTCGATCGGCGGTTTCGTGTTTGAGTGGCGCGACGAATGGTGGAAGTACCTGCAGGAAGAAAACCTGTAAGTGCATGACAACAACGGGTCATGGTCCAACCAGGCCTACCTGTTTGACTGGGCACCCGGCAAGAACAACATGAACGAAGAGTGGTTCGGTATCGCCGCACTGGGTAAACCCAACGGTGATGGCGTCTACACCGCCCGCCCCCGCATGGCTTACGACGTCCTGACCGAAATCTGGGCCATGGACCCCTACTCCATGAAAAAGTCTGCGTTCAATCAGCGCATCGACGACATGAACATGGACTACCTGTCACTCAAGAGTGACGTGCGTCAGCTCAAAAGCGAACAGGAAGAAGACAACAGCATCCTGCGCTTTACCGGCGGCAGCATACTTTCCCGCTTCGTGCTGAAGGGCACCGAACAAGCGCTCCGCCAGAACGGCGAAAACGGCGTCGAGTTTTCTGATGGTCAGCTCGCTTTTCTGGATTTCGGCTTCACACCAACGGAAAAAATCGACGGTCAGTTTACGGTCAACATTTTGGGCAACGTTGCCGACCTTGAGCCTCTGGAAATTGTTTACGGTCGCCGTGGGCTGCCGGTTCAGGTTTTCGGCGTAGGTACGAACGATCTCGGCGTTGAGGTTGAAACGGTACAGAACTTTACCGACCGCGAACGCGTGGAAATCTACGACTTCGAGGCCAAGTACATTGGCGAAGATTTTGACGTCACCACCTTCTATCACGTCCCGCGTTACCACTGGAAGTACGACGGCGACTTCTTTGGTCTGGTGCGCGAGGCGACGGATCTCGCAGGTGCCGACATCTGGAATGCGAAGGCGCCAGAGGGTGTCGAGTTTCAGGGCAAAGGCAAGTACGCCGGCTTGACGGTACTGGCCGGGCCCGAAGTGTATTGGGGCGCAAACCCCAAAGTGGTTTTGAAGTACAGCTCAAAACTGGGCCGCACCGACTACACGGTTATGCATTCGGAAGACGTCTCGCGTTTGGCTGCCGGGGTCGCGGCAACGCTTGCCACCGTGCGCCAGTCGCGCCAGTCCACGATCTATACGAAAACCGAGTTTGGCAAGATGACGCTGGAGCTTGGCGGCATGTTCGCCAGTAGCGAGCGCATTGACGATGAGTATGACCGCGTCGACGGCAACGAAATTATTCGCGATGAAATCGACTTTGAAGACACCCTCGCGTTCCGCAGCCGCCTGACGTTCCCGCTGTTTGGTACACGCACATACATTGCAACCCATCATTCGGGACTGGTGTCGGAAGGCGGCGATGTGCTTCGGGAGTTTGGCACCCGCCTGCCCTATTCATCGCTTGGCAACACGCGCGAAGTGGAAGCCGGCATGATGATGAACTTTGGCAACGTCATGGTTTTTCCACGGGTTTTGTATCGCGACAACATTGTCGACGCCAACCCCAACATCCCCTCCTCGATTGTCAATGGTGTTTTGAACCCGGGCATCTCCACGCGTGACCGCGATGCAGACCCCTTTGCCGTGCTCGGCAACCGCGAGGCGCGAGCTGCCGAACTGTTCATCACCTATGATCCAACAGGCGCCACCCCGTTTTACCAGTGGGACAACGACACGCGCGAAGATGCAGGGTTCGCCTTTAACCTGGGCATGAACTACACCGAGTACCCAACGGCCACGGACGCAAACCAGTTCTTCTTTGAACAAACCGGCATTAACGCGTCATTCGGCGTAGGTCTGCCGCCTGAAGACGTGTGGGAAGCTTCGAGTCGCATGGTGTTCAACCCAAATCGAAATACACGTATCATCACAAATCTCAGCACCGGCTTTCAGCAGTCCACGGGCGACCCCAACGGTGGCAGCCGCAAGTACTACACGCTGGACGGAAAAGTCGTGCTTGGCAATCGCCACATTATTTCCGGTTACTTCAAGAAGGACGCATGGGGCCCGTACGATTTCCATCGGCAGTTCAACATCACCTTCCCCGAGCAGTATCGGCTAGAGTACTCGCTGTTGCTGGACAGCCAACGCGACGAACTACGATCGACCAAAATCGGTGTGCGTACTCTGTACCGCTCAGTTGACGAAAACTCCCCGGCTGACGAATTTGCAGATGGCGCCAACGACTACATCTTCCAAACCGTCTTTTTCTTCCGCTACAACTTCTGAGGAACGTGTAAGATGCGCATCCACCAATCAACACGCGCCGCGACGGCGTTGCTAGCACTCCTTCTTCTGGCCACAACCGGTTGCGAATCGCCGGACATCGAAGACGGCGAAATCATCACGTCCATCGTTTTGCCGACCGATACGCTGCTCAACCTGGCCTGCATTGACGTTGGTATTTTCGCCGAGACCTGCATTGAGCAGGACTTCGAAAACCCCTATCGCACCGCGACCATTCGCGAGTTCGATGTCAACGACCCCGACGCTGAGACCAAGTTTGCACTGGCGGACCAGATACCCGCCGGGCCAACGGGTGCCAAGGCCCGCTTCTATCTGTGGGCCACCGCTCTGGCACGTCGCCCATCGGGCGAAAACCAGTGGTACACGGCGCGCGCACTGCATGAGCTGTTTGATGCCAACGATGACCCCATCATTCAGAATCAGGCGTTGCGAGCTTACCGTTCGGTACTGGACAATTTCTTCGGCTCGGTGACGTTTTTCGAATGTTGTGCAAATATTGATCCGAACAATGAGCCCGTACCATTCTCAGTACCGCTCAACGAATTGGTCGCTGACGATCTGTATCGGACCGACGCCACCGGCTATGCCCGACTGATTCCCGGTGACCCGCTGCTGACGCAGTCGCAGCTCGCCGAATGGGGCTACACGTACCAGCCCGCTACAGCGCCCAACTTTGACAATGGCGTACTGTCCGTCAACGACGGTTAACGTGTAGCAATCTGCACCAGGCGCTCTGTGCGCTTGCGTTTTGTATGAAAAAGAATGCACTCGAACACCGCGTTTGTGATTTGCTGGAACGCATGACGCTGGCTGAGAAAATCGGTCAGATGAATCAACTCAATTACGATGGTCCGCACATTGTCGATCACCTGAGCGTGACTATTCGCGAAGGTCAGGCAGGTTCGATCATTAACGCCGACAACCCTGACCACATTCAACAGTTTCAGGATGTCGCCGCTAACGAAAGCCGCCTTGGCATTCCGCTGTTGATCGGCCGCGACGTCATTCACGGTTTCAAGACGATCATGCCCATCCCTCTGGGCCAGGCGGCATCGTGGAATCCGGCAGTGGTGCGTGACGCCGCGCGTTCGGCGGCACGCGAAGCCCGGCGCGCCGGCATCAACTGGACTTTCGCACCCATGAGCGACGTGAC
>CAYGSQ010000134.1:0-7985 GCA_964352435.1 uncultured Gammaproteobacteria bacterium
GGCAAACCCGCCTGTGGTAACGTCAATGAACAACACAAGGAGTACTTCGCCATGCATGGATGCAAAAACGGTGCGTTGTTCGCGCTGGTCTTTTTGGTGCTATCGAGTTCGAACAGCGCCGCGCAGGTCGCAACGTTGCAGGGGGCGACTTTGCTGGCCGATATGTCGGCCGGGCCGCAGGCGCGCAATGGTATGGCTGGTCTGCCCGTCCGGGTGGGCGAGAAGCTGTTTTTTGTCGCCCATGCACGCGGGGCCGGTACCGAGCTCCATGTCAGTGACGCAAACCTGGAGCAGATTCGACTGGTTACCGATTTGTATCCAGGTTTGGGCGGCTCGTCGATTAGCGGACTTCAGGCTCTCGGCGACGGCGTTGTTTTTGTTGCGGACGATAGCCGTGGGCGAGCGCTGTGGACCTCAGATGGGACGGCGGCCGGCACGTACCGGATCGTACCCACCCCGGGTCTTCTCGAGTTTGATCCGATCTATCCAAACCCCCTGACGGTTGTGGACGACTGCGTATGGTTCGGTGCGGATGATGGCGTGATCGGTGCGGAGCCGTGGCGCTATTGCGCGCACGATCGCCAGCTAACCTTGATCGGCGATCTCGAACCGGGTGCCGCGTCATCGTCTCCTGGTCCGTTTTATGCCGTGGGCGAACGGGTACTTTTCGAGACGACCAGTGGGATTTTCGTGATCGACGCGCGCTCGTTGGAGCCGCGGCGCTTCGTCGTGCCGGAGGCGCCGGACCTCGTCATCCTGCACCAGCAAACCATCGAATTCCGTTCTCGTCTATATTTTGCCGGAACCACCGCCGAGCACGGTCGTGAGATGTGGGTGACCGATGGCACGGAGTCGGGGACGGCATTGCTCGCAGATCTGGTGCCCGGTCCAACATCCAGCAGACCGACGGGCAAAATCGTATTCAACGACACTTTTTATTTCGCGGCCGAAATGCCAGGCGTGGGCCATGCACTGTTGCGTTTTGACGGTGACACAGTCGAACCGGCCGCGGACTTGCACAGTGGTGCAGGCATGCTCTACTACCTTCAGAGCGACGGGCAGCGACTCGTCATTTCGGCGCAAGGTGACGACGGCGAGCTGGAGCTTTGGCAAAGCGACGGTACGCAGGAGGGGTCCAAACAGCTGCGCTTCCCGGATGGGACGGATTTCTCACTGGCCTATGGACTGACCCGAATCAATGATCGATCGGTCATCATCGCTGAAACCTGGCAGCAGGGCATCGAGCTGTGGACGCTTGGCGAAGGTGATGATGCGTCGCTATCGCAGGTCATGGATATCCAGCCCGGGCCTCGCTGGGGCGTGCGCAGTACGCTGCTGGAATTTGATGACACGTTGGTTTTTCTCGGCAGCTCACCTGAGACGGGCGTGGAACTATGGCAGACCTCGGGCACGCCTGAGTCGACGCGGTTGCGATTGAATCTTGGACAGGATGACAACGCCGATTCGGATTATTTTGTAGGTAGTAATGATGGCAATGACACGGTCTTGTTTGGGCCTGGCGTGGGCAGGAATGACCGGGCAGTCTGGTTGACTGATGCCACGCCTGCGGGCACCAGACGCGTGCGAAATTTTCCGGCGCTGATCGATTACAACGGCGAAACCTATCCCCCTACGCTCCTGGGCGCGGCACCGACGGACATGGGTACTACGTTCGCGTTCAGCAATCCGCTGCAACAGCAATCCAGTCAGTGGATTGTGCGCGAGGGGCGCGTGTCGCGCATTGGTCAGTTTGGCATTGCCAATCCAAAGGCCTTTGGCGATGGGGTGATCGGAGTCGGCGTAAACGGTGGCGTACTGCGCACCACCGGCGAGAAGGGCTCGGTCGAGAAGGTGTTCGATCCGAGCGTTGCCGTGGCGGGTCGCATCTATCCACGCATGGAAATTGAAGATGATCTGGCATGGTTTTTTGCCGACACACCCGACAATCGTGTGGCGTTGTGGCGTTGTGGCGGACGGATGGTACGCGCGGTGGTGCCGCGCGCGTACCCGATGTTGCGCTGAGCTATAGCCCTTTTTGGTATCGCTTCGTTGGTGCGCTCGAGCAGGGTGTCTACTTCATTGCGCCAAACGGTGGTGCGTGGCTGTGGCGAGCTGATCGTACGGGTGCGAAGCCGGTGAAGCGCGTGAGTGTCTCGTGGGGGAGCCCTGGCTCGTACGTGAGTGCCTGGGCATCATTAGACGACCGTCTGATCTTCACGATAGATTCATTCGGACCTCACAGATTTTGGGTGAGTAACGGGACCGAAGCCGGCACCCTGCCGCTTTTCTCTGAACCGTACAGCGAGCGGCGAGTGGTCGGTGGGCGGTTAGTTCGATTTGGGGCGCACCTGTATTTCGCCGCAAGGGACAGTGAACACGGTGTTGCACTGTGGCGCACGGACGGCACGCCCGAGGGCACCGAGCTTTTCCATGACGTAACACCGGGCTTCGACGAGCTGCCGCTGGGCGACATTGTCGTGCACAACGACGCGCTCTATTTCGTGGCGACCAGTCGCGCCAGCGGCGCAGAAATCTGGCAGACAGACGGCCTCAATGTTGAACAAGTGACGGAACTGATGCCCGGTACACTTTCCGCTGACCCGCAGAAACTGCAAAGCGTGCAGGGAAAACTGGTGTTTGCGGCCGACGATGGTGTACATGGCGTTGAGCCGTGGGTTCTGAATGCAAAATAGTTTTTGAGCATGGAGGTGGGGCTGCGTTTTCCGGTTAGCATCGAAATTTAGGTCGTCGGGATGAGTGAGCATCACATGGGCCAGCGAGCTGGCCGTCGAAGGCCATGTTCGATTTCGCGTATCATCAGGAGCCCCTTGCCGGAGTGAGTACGTACCGGCCGCCTCAGAAGGATTTCGAACATGTTGTGCAATAAGAACCTCTGTCAGGTCGCCGTTTGTGGCTTTCTCGGTTTGGCGATGTTGGCCAAAACCAACGCGGAGTACGGCACATTGCGTGTGAATACCTTCAATGACTGGCTGGCCTTTGAAATCATCACCGTGGGCGACGATCCTGCAGGCGATGGTTTTGACTGGTCCATGCCCGGAAGTTTTGATGGCATCGGCGCAGTCGCGGCGGCAGGGGGCACGTTGCGAGTGCTCATCAATCACGAAACGTCCGACGCCACCATTAGCGAAGTGGTACTGGACGCCGACAATCTGGCAGACGTTATTGCGGCCACCATTGACAGCGGTAGCGGCAAGGGCACCGGTTTCGTCAGTTCCGCTCGTCAAGCCTACGATCGGTGGAGCGCAGATGGCGGGGCCAGTTGGACGAATACGTCAGGTATATCCAACACCGCGTTCCAACGTTTTTGTTCCGGCCAATCTTACGTGGCAAATCTTTTCGGCCCGGGACGGGGCTTTGCCGACAACTTGTACATTACCGGCGAGGAGGTCAGCGGCGGCAGGCTGATTGCGATCGATCTGGCCAGCCGTGATTTTTACCAGTTGAGCGGCGTCAGTGGTTCAGCCAGCGGCGGGATTGGCGGCATGCCGTTTGACGCATGGGAAAACGCGGCGTTGGTCGATACGGGTGAGACCAATTACGTTGCGCTGTTGCTGTCGCCCGATGGCGGGACCGAAACCATGCAGCTGTACATCGGCGAAAAGGGCAAGGATGCCAATGGCGATTCATCGAACGACTTTTTGGCGCGTAACGGATTGCACTTTGGCAGCTTCTATTATCTCAACGACTTACTGCCGACCAGTGGCACGTCGACCGATGGCTTCTTCGATACAACAACGACCGATGCGCTGGTATCCGGCAAGCTTGAAGATGTCGACACCAGTCGGGTCGATCCGGTGCGCGTTGTGCTCGGAGACCAGACATCGGGGCTGTTCGTATTCGATTTTGTGCTCGATTTTTCCAGTGGCAATTTCGACGCGGCGTCTTCCGGTTTCTCGATCGCCAAGATCCAGGATCACAACAACGATATCGACGACGTCTTTGGTGATGCCGACAATGTTGATTGGACCGCCGCTACCGTGCTGGGAGGAGTCGAGTATCCGGATGGTCTCATCTTCGTGAACGAAGATACGGGTACAGACAGCGGCGAAATCTGGATGATGCGTCCCGACGGTAGCGATCTTTTGAAGATTGCCGATACCGCTGGCATCGACGGATCGACTGAAAGCAGCGGTATTGTGGATATTTCGGATCTTACGGGCTATGTCCCGGGCAGTATCGTTTTGACCAACAATCAGGGTTCGAATTCGTCCCTTTCGTTGCTCATCAATCCGAACGCTGCATTGGCTGATACGGATGGCGACGGCGTTGGCGATGCCACGGACAACTGCGCGTTAAGCAGTAACGCCGACCAACGCGACACTGACGATGATGGCATCGGCAACGTCTGCGACGCCGATTTGAACAACGATTGCATTGTTAACGCCGTGGACCTGGGTTTACTCAGGCTGGCGTATTTCAGTGCGGATGCAAATGCGGACTTCAATGGCGATGGCGTCGTAAACGTCATTGATCTTGGGATAATCCGCGGGCGTTTCTTTGCGCCGCCCGGGCCCAGCGGCTTGCCGAACGCCTGCGACTGAAAGGCCAGCGTTGTACCGTCTGATTCCAGGATGCGGTCGCATGCGACGTTGTGGGATACGCTCTTTGTATTGCCGGGATAGGCCAACGTGACTGCGCTAGGGTAAGCCCTAGCTTCCCGATGGGAGCGGCCGGAGTACCGTGGAAAAATCTACGCAACCGGTCAAATACCATGTTCATCGAAGGCGCAGGCATCGGCGCCGTTGCCGCAAGTGCAACGGCTGCCGCGCAAACCACCACCAGCACACCACCGGTCGATCTGGACGCCACGGCGCCCATTCGCACGGAGACCACGACGACGCCCGACGGCAAAATAGTCGCACTGGAGTTCTTGCACGAGGATGGTGATATTACGGTCACCCGCGAAACTACATTTGGTGCTGGCGGTAACGTTACCGATCAGCAGATCGCTTTTGAAACCAGCGCGGGCAACGATGAAATCACGATCGATGGTAGTACCAGCAGCGGTGCGTCGGTCACGGTAAACGGGCAGGAATTCACGACGTCGGTGCCGGCCAAATCGGCCGATGATTTTGGCCCTTACAGCGGCATCACCGTGCGCTCCGGCTCGGGCAATGACGTCATTGAAGTGGTCAAAGGTTCCGACATCAATCTGACGGCCGATGGCGGCTTCGGTGCCGACCGCATTGTGGGCGGTGAGGGTGACGACCGGATCAACGGCGGCTTTGGGGCCGACACGCTAATTGGCAACGGTGGGCGTGACGATTTGTTTGGCGCCAGCGGCAATGATTCGTTGAGCGGTGGCGACGGTGACGACATTTTGTATGGCGGCGATGGTGATGACCGGCTGTCGGGCGGGCAAGGCAACGATTACCATGAGGGTGGCATAGGCAAAGACAGTGTCTTTGGCGGCGCCGGTAGCGATATTCTTTCCGGTGGTCGTGACGCCGACCGCCTCTATGGTGGCACGGGCAATGACACGGTTTACACCGGACACGGCAGCGACTTCGTCAGCAATCTGGCCGGCGACGACACGGTTTATGCTCAGGTTGGCGACGATCTGATTACGACGGCCTCGCCATTCGATCATCCCGCTGCGGCGATGAACTCGAGCAGCAACAATGTCATCAACGTTGAACTCAATTCCAAACTTGGCGCCAGTTCCGTCATCGTGGAAGGTTCCCATGATTTCGTGCAGCGCGTTGAGGCCGACATCGAATTCCTGCGCACGTCACCGGTAGGCCAGGAAGTGCTCGGGGCGTTTGATCAGGCGTTTACCGACAACGGTCACACCGTTACCATTCGCGAGCTGTCGTCTGAGAAAAACGGTTTCGCTTCTGCCGACGGCGGTGGCGGACTTGATTTTCTGGATAGTGCCGGCAATCCGGGCGCCACCACGTCTGCCCAAATCAACTACAACCCCACGTTTAGCACCGCCTTCTTCGAAGCACCTATCGTCGTGTTGGCCCACGAAGCTGCCCACGCGTTTAACATCGTCACGGGCACGCTGCAGCCAGGTGTCTACGGTGGCGGCTTCCCCGGTGATCCGGACACGGGTATTCCCAATGCCGAACGCCAGGCAGTTGGATTGGATAACGATGGCGTCGCGTTTGATGGCGACAATGACCCAGTTACTCCGGCAAGCTCGGATAACCCAGTGGCGATAACCGAAAACGGACTGCGGCGGGAGGCCGGCTTACCGGAACGGCCCTCTTACGCTGTTCCACCGCCGTTCGTACCCGGACCCAGCGGTCCGTTTTAGTCAGGCACTGAGACGAGACGTCGCGCGTTCTGCCATAATCGCGGCGATGTCCATAAACTCTTGTGACCACAATGCTGTCCAGGTTTAATCGGCGCGATGCGAGTGCCTTGGCCGCGCTATTGGCCGTCGGCTGCTCGGCACCCGCTGGCTCGCAAAGTCTGGACGACACCCGGGCCGATGTGATGCAACGTATTCAATTTGATGCGCAGATAGAGTCGTCGTTCTATGACACGGGAACGGTGGATCAAGTCCACATACGTTTTCAAATTGCCAATGACGGCGCGCTGCCGATCGCGGTGCTTGGCGTTGGTTCAAGTGGAACTCAAAGTTTGCCGCTGCCCAACTACGACATCAGCGCCGTTGGTGACTTGACCATCTCACACGGCATGACGAAAGCGAGTGCGGACACACTTGCTGGGCGGCGCGCGACTTACGCGCACAAGGTTCTGCCACAAACCCGCTATGAGAATTCGCACACTCTTAAACTGCTTTCCCGCTACCCTGTTTTGACCGGCGCAGAGGGTAGTGCTGTGCAGCCAAAAAGACTTCGTTATTGCGTAGCTGTCGCGCCGTTCGGGGCGGAAAAGTTCACGCCCGTTGGGGATGCAAAGACGGTGTGGCTGGTGCAAGCGACCGTCGCGGACGATCAATCTCTTCTTTGTTCGCAGTGGTTTGACCTGGCTTCGCGCTGATTCGCAAGATGCATGAATTGTTTTCCGCGGAAGTATCCGGGAAGTAATCCGACAATGGGCGTTTCAGCCAGCAAGGATCTGAATCGATCAGCTGTGCAAACTTGGCTTGCGGCGTTGCCAGGGCCCGCGCTATGTTCTGTGGCACCGCCACAACACCGAGCATTGCCGATGTACATTCGTCCCCGTTTCTGGCCCGTCTTTCTGTTTGTTGGTCTTTTCGGGTGTGCGCCGACGCCGCCCCTGCCCGAACCGGTTGATCTGGTCCTGATCAACGCCCGCGTGTACACGCTGGCGTGGCCTGATCCATCCCGGTCTGGCGTGCCCTCCCAACGTGCCCCGGTCACGAACGGCCAGTGGGCGCCGGATGCACAGGCCATTGCGATCCGCGATGGCAATATCGCGTTCGTTGGCAGCAGGGCCGACGCGCTGACCCGCTTCGGCAACGCTACTCACACCGTCGACCTCAAGGGCGCCGTTGTGCTACCTGGTCTGGTCGATACGCATACGCACTTTTTTGAGCTGGGTGTGTCACTCGAGCGCGTACCGTTGCGCGATGTCAAAACGGAAGAAGAAGCGATTGCGCTGGTCGTGCAACGTGCACGCGAAACGCCTAAGGGCGAGTGGATCATCGGCGACGGCTGGGACGAGGGCGCGTGGGCAAACAACTACCCGGATAAGTACAAGCTGAGTGCCGCCGTGCCCGATCATCCTGTGTTCCTGGCCAGCCTGCACAGCTTCGCCGGCTGGGCCAATCAGAACGCGCTGGATGTCGCTGGCATTACGGCCGCAACCGTCGTGCCGAAGGGCGGAGAAATGCGTCTGGGTGACGACGGCGAACCAAATGGTTTGTTCTTGAATAACGGCGTTGATCTGATCGAAGCCGCCGTACCGACGGCCACCCAGACTCAGCTTAAACGCTATGCCCGCAATGGTTTGGCGCAGATGGCACGCGACGGCTACGTGACAGTTCACGACGCGGGCTTGTCAACCGCGCAGATGCAGGCGCTCAC
>CAYGSQ010000135.1:0-7974 GCA_964352435.1 uncultured Gammaproteobacteria bacterium
CAGGGTGAGGTGTCGTTGGCGGGCAGGTCCCGTCTATCGGTGCTGGTTTGGGGGCGAATTGATGCGACTCAGGGCGCACGCGGGCTTCCCAGAGGGCGCCCGTGGCCCTGCTCCAGCTGGGCGCGAGTTCGATTTCGCGCGAAACGGGCCTGCTACGCCCGGTAGCACGCGTGAAGCAGCGCCGCGAGGCCCGCGACTCACCGCCTACCCGTCAAATACCCTGGGTTGGATCTTCCTCTGGGTTGGATCTTCCTCCTACCCGTCAAATACCCTGGGTCGAATCTTCCGCCAGCACGCCGATCTTCACCCTCCGGGGCCACGCCGTCTCGCTCCTCGTCCCGTCAGTTCGGCCACGTCAGGACTTCGCGCAACGCAATTGCCGCAGCCTCGGTGTCCAGAAGTGTTGCGGCTGTCTCCTCGAGAAGAAGGTCGTCGGTTAGAAACTGATCGTATTTATTTATCGGAAGAAGTGGAAATCTTTCGAGCAGCTCGGTCGCCGCGGGGAACCCCTCGTCGACGAGAGCAGCGCACGTCCGCTTCAAATCGGTCTTCGATAATCGGCTGCGCAAGTAGACGCCTTCTCGTTCCAATCCAGGGTCAAATCTCTGCAGAGCGAATCCGATGGTGCGTAGCTCACGGTCGCCCACCCATGGAAACAGCCTCGCCCCGCAGTCATCTCCGATGAAGTGGGCATCTGCGAGGCCATTACGACGATATGCGGCTCGCCCCTCATCGAGAAACGCTCGTGCCATGGAGTCGAGGTACGGCGGAACCGCATTCCCTTCATAGATTGCCCGCATCTTCTTGCGGACGATCGTGTGAACGTCGGGCAGATTTCCACCGAATCGGGGGGCCCGGCCCGCTCGAGCCGGGCGAACCTGAACCACGCCTACCGAGACATCCACATCCGTGACCTCCCAGCGTCGGCCCGCCAAAACGATGTAGCTTCCAGGCGCGACGCTCCCCTGCGGATCGACTCGCCCGATCAACTGCCCCTGGTGCATGACCGTCAGTTCGTCAGGTGCGAAGAAGACTGCAAAGAAGTCGTAATGTTCGACCAGTCGCTCGCCCACGACACCGAGGACCAGTAGGCCATCACTCATCTGTGTGATCAGGCCTGCTCCTCCCATAGCCTTCAAGAGCGCGAAGTACGTCGACTTCGCCGGGAGTTGGAACACGCCACTACCGCACAGCACATCCCAACCGTCTTTCGCGGTGATGCCACCATACTGGACGATCAGGGCGAGAAGCTGCTGCAAAAGCGTAGACAGATGGAGTCCAGCGGTATCCGGAGGCTCGACTCGATACTCGAGCAGCAGTTCTGTGATGGCGATCACCTGGATGGTGGAAACCCGAAGCAGGTCGGAAATGTCAGCGCCTTCCGTCGCATCTACCTCGGCCACATACGTACGCAGGATCGACGGCGTGCCGCTGCTCCGTCCCGAGCGACCCAGTCTTTGGGTCAGCGAAGCGACCGAAGGAGGAACACCGATCTGCGCGATGGACCGCACGGAACCCACGTCGATCCCCATCTCCAGCGTCGTAGTGGCGAAGACCGTAGTCGGGAAGCGGGGGTCCTTCAGTCTCTGCTCGACGTACTCTCTAACGTCCTTGCCCAACGAGCCGTGGTGCACGAGAAACTCATTGGGCACTCCTGCATCTTCGCTCATCTGCCGGAGTTGGTCGGCAAACTCTTCACTCCGCTCCCGGCTATTGGCGAACACGAGGTTGTCCGTGCCCCTCATCACCTGAAATAGTTCCTCTGATACCGGATCTGCGTATTCAGATGCGTCGGCTGTGTCACCGACCGCGACAGAATTGGAGCCCACCACTCGCCCATCTTCCATCTGACGATAGCCCCGTTGGAGCAGCTTGAGGTCACGGCCGCCCTGGCCCACAGAAACAATCTCCGACCTTTGCAAGCTCGCTGGTCGCAGAAATTCTGATGCCGCTGCGTCATCGCCAAGCGTCGCGCTCAAGGCGATTCTTGGAACGGAGCGGCCGATGCCAACCTCGAGACGATGTAGCAGCGCCTGCAGCTGTTTTCCGCGCTGCGACGCGAAGAAGACATGTAGCTCGTCGACGACGACGAACTCGAGTGAGCCGAAGATTCCTTTCGCTTCGCTCCCACGCCGAACGAGCATCGCCTCCAGCGACTCGGGGGTGATGAGGAGTAGGCCGCATCGTTCCGCAAGAAAGCGGCGCTTCAACGACTGCGGGGCTTCTCCATGCCACTTATAGGCAGGGACCCCACAGTCATCGCAAAGAAACGACAGTCTGTCGTACTGATCGTTGATCAACGCCTTGAGGGGGCTTACACAGACACACAATGCCTCCGGGGACGCACAGAGTTCCGAGATGATTGGTAGGAAGGCCGCCTCCGTCTTTCCCCCTGCAGTTGGCGCCGCAAGAATGACGTCCCCCTCGCGGGCTAGAATCTTCGGAATCGCCTTTTCCTGGAGCTGATTGAGAGAGGCCCACCCCTGCTTCCAGACCCACCGTCTAACCTTGGTGTCCAGGAGATCGAAGCTGGGGCTTGCGTTTCTCACCGGCAACCGTCACCTACAGTTTGAATATGGCGAACTCATCCTCATCCGCCGACCCCGACTCAGACGACCCTATCGCCGACGTCGCCGCCTCACGTTCGATCGAAGATTCTCCCACTAGGCGTCTCCACCCGACGCCCGGGTTTTGCTCGAGAACAGCGAGAAGTTGGACGAATGAGACGAGCGTACTTCTCGGTGTTCGGAAATAGGCTTCGCCCACGACGTCGTTGCAGTGGCGCATGAACGCCTCGACCCCTTCATCAGGCAGCGACACGGGAGACTCCTGGCCGCTGTTGTAGATCGCGCGAACTTTGCATAGCAAGACGAACAAGTCCTCGGGACTCAGATTCGCCAACGTGATCACCGGGCCTGAAAAATCGACAAGGCCATCCCGAGCAAACTTGTTTGCAGCAAGTCGCGTCTGCAGCGCCTCGTAGCTGTAGAGCCCCTTGCGGGGATCCAGTAGGAGCTCTGGGGTTCCGCCGAAGAGAAATCCGAATCCTTCGGACGTCCCCTGAAGGCTGTCATTCAGCATCCGCAGAATCTGCTCATAGTTTGAGCGTCGAGACTTTCCACTTGGAAGCTTGTAGAGGTTCACGACTTCATCAAAAGCTACGAGCATCCCGCCAAAACCCGCGAGACGGGTAAAACGGCCGACGAGCTTGAGCATATCGTACACGTTATTGTCGTCGACGATGGTACGCACACCCAAAGCCTTGCGGGCGTCTATCTTCGTCGAGAACTCACCACGCATCCAACGGACCGCGTTTGTCTTGAGTTCATCATTGGCAGTATCATGGCCTCTCCAGTACGCGGCCACGACTTCTGCAAAGTCGTATCCACCGACGAGTTCGTTCAGTGATTCCATGCGCTGCCGAACCACGGACTCGACGTCTGCATCTGATTCTCGCGCCTCGACGAGTGCTTCGGTGACGAATTTCTGAAGAACACTTGGCAACGCCCCGCCATCTGGCTTCGATCGAGTCGAGAGGTTGCGCATCGCTTCCTGGTACAGTGAGCGCGCCTGACCGCCACTCGCGTGAAACCGGCGGTCAGGACTTAGATCCGCATGCGCGGTTACTAATCTCTCACGATGGGCCATCGCGCGGACAAGATTCAGGAAGAACGTCTTGCCAGACCCATACTCGCCGATGATGAAGCGCACTGCCGCCCCGCCGTCGGCCACTCGGCGGATGTCGCCTAACAACGCCTTTACTTCGGCCGTACGCCCCACTTGAATATGGTTTTGTCCCACTCGGGGAACCACGCCGGCCGCGAGCGACTGAATGATCGCGTCTCGAACGCGTTTTTTCGGCTTGTCCCCGCTCACGCGTACATGTCCTCCAGCACGTCCGCATCGATCTCCATGGGGTCTCCATCATGAAGTACGGCAGCGTCTGCAATCTCAAATGCGGCGTCGTTCAACACTTCGATCGCTCCGTCCGGCATCAGTTCCTCGCTGGCCGCTAGCCTAACAAAGTCCTCCCTTGAGATCTCCGAGCGCCCACGCATCGCGTCCAGCAGTTTGATGTAGCCCGCGCCGAGTCCTCCTACGGGCGCCTCAGCCTGTTCCCGCTCCGGCTCGAGATCGGTCTCGTCACCTTCCTCGTCAAAAACCTCGGAAAGGAGTTCTGCGACGACCGCGGTGTCCTTGAGCTTCTCTTCGATGCGCCCCATGTCGAGCGCAAAGGTCTGTGGGCCGGCTTCTCGCGCGCCGGCGGGATCTCGACGACCCTCCACCCCACTCCCGAGGTCCTGTCGACTCGGCCCCGATGAAGATCGGGCAAGCTTGCCAGTAGAGGGCGCCGCCTGAAGGGCATTGAGATCAGAGTAGACTCGCTGCTCGTCGATGCCGAGCATTCGGTACATTTTTCGGAGGGCTTTCACTTCTCCCGGGTCGATGACACCGTCCGCGCCGGCGACTACGACCCCGAACTGAGCAACGCGTTCGGCCGCCGCAGGGCGTAGCGATTTCAGCTTCTTCTTCAGTCCAGCCGTTCCCCGGTCCTCGACGAGGAGCCAGTGAACGAAGCCGGCAAGTCGTGCTTTGTCGCCGATCGTCAACCCTGATGCCGTCTCTATCTGTCGCTCGATGACCTCTCGCTCTTCAGCCGCGACAACATCGTCTGCTCGGGCGACAACAACGGCGAGCCGCATGAGCAGCCGGTGCGTGTCGAGTGCTTCGCTGCGCGGTTCCGAGTCCGCGGTGGGCATACGCAACAGGACTACATCCCGATCCGAGCGCAAGCCCTGCCCAGGAAGGAGCGGATCGGGCTCGATCGCGTAGTTCATGCGTTGGAGCGCATCGCACGTGGCGACGCACTCTTTCTTGGACATTGGGGCATCTGTGGCCTTCCCCAGAAGCTCCAGCAGTTCGCTGCCATTCAGATGCACCCGTGGCTCGTCTCCGATCCGGCCAGCGATTCGCTGGAGCAGGTTGTCTGTCCCATCTATGTGCACCGACCCTTGCAGCTCGGCTGGGAGCAGGCCAAGGACCGTCAAGGGATCTGGTTTCTTGTCTTTCTCTTTGCGTACCTTACCGAGGTACCGGCTCAGGCCGTCGAGGTCGGCCATTGCTTGGTCGGCGATCTCCTGCAGCACCCGCAGCGGTCTGACGAGTGAGGTCACGTCGGGCAAGTGACTTAGGTCGAACTCTACGCCGCCCATGAACGACGCGCTCGCGGGCGTGTAGTCCACTTTGATGCCCCGCTTGTTCGGCTTGACCAGCCATCCTTTCGGGAACTTTGATTCCAGCCGACGACGGAAGAGCTCGTCAAACTCCGCGGCACACCGCCGTGCAGGAGTCCGCAATCTCGAGTCCGGGTGCCCCCGAAACCACTCGAGTGCGAGATTCGAATCTATGGGCTTGCCGGCAAGGGCGCGGTCGGCAATCTCGACCCGGACCCTGAGCGGGACTTCTCCGTACCTCTCAACGTCGAGCCCATCGAGCGGGTCCGCGTCGAAATGCTCTGGTGCGACGTATGGGAGGAGCGAAAGAAGTCTCGATGCGTAGCCTCGGAAAGACCTGTTCTCGCCGTAGATGGCCAACAGACGCCGACACTCCGCGGCGATCAGGCCTACCTCTGCCCGAGCCGCCGCATCATTGGGGGCATCTGAGATTGCGCGCCGCTCCAGCCCATAGAAGTAGATGAACACGTATCCGATGTGCGTCCGCGGTTCGCAACGGCCGGTCAGTAGCCAGTTGAGATAGGTACCTCGTGCGTTCGGTGAGATCCGTGAATAGGATGGCCAGTACCCGATTTCTTCGCCGGTCCAGTCGAGGCGGTCGAACTGAACCGGCAGTGTCGGGTCGATCAATGCCGGTTCAACGTCTGAGAAGCTAGCCACTGCAGGCAGACCGGTGCCGACGTACAGCAACCCGCCTTGGAGTTGTCGACCAGCGACGACGCACGAACTTCCCGGCGGGTACCACGCCCGGGCGACATCGATCTGCGGAGCTGGGCCGAAGCCCTCGGAGAAGGCCGTTCGATTGTGCTGTCCTTCGACAGGGGCCGAAGTTGCGCTTCCTTGTCCCGACTTTGACAGCGCGAAAATGAGTCCGACGATGGCAGCGACGACGAGAAAGTAGATCATTGGATGTCCCAGCCCGCCCCAGACTCGACCCAAAGTTGGGTAGGCTCGACGCCGGAACTCCATCTGAAAAGAGCATGAGTCTTGGTGGCCATCACCAGTGGGGTACCAGCGTGTTGCGGCTGCACGTTGGGCGAAAGCGACACCCGCTTCGCACGGGTGACGTGGCTAGATGGATCTGCATCAAGCTGACGACTCCAGCACCTTGGTCTGACCCAATTTTTCTGTCGAGGCGTTGTTCGCGTCCTGTGTACCGACTGGAAATTCGCTGGAAGCGTGCGCGCTCCGTACGTCTTGGTGGCCCCTTCGTCGCTTCACGTGACCATCCCAAGGGGGCGGGGCTATCTTGGCGTCCCGTTGACATGTCAGGTGTCTACTTTGCCTCGGCTCTCGAGCCCGAGAAATACGGAGACAAGTTGATCGCAGCTCGCCGCGCGGCTGCGTCGTTCTCCTTGTTGTCTCGCAGCAGCACATCGATGAGGTCCTGCTGGTTCGCGCCTAGGAAAAACTAGCTGTGCTTGACGTGACATCCCTATATCGGCCAACGACGTCCTCCCGAGCGAAGAGCGCTACTCGCGCGGAGACGGCGCTGGGCGGAGACCCTGCGACGTCGCAGTTTGGCTGCGAGGGTGGGGACCTAGTTGAGACCTCACCATCGAACCAAGCGCGGTGTCAACGCCACGACGCGCAGAGGCGGCCAGAGGTCGACGAAGAGTCGGTCCAGCGGGTTCTCGGCGGTTCTCGACTCGGCGCCAATCGCGCTGCCCCTCGTCTGCGTCGGGCCACAGGTCAAGCTGAACGTCCTCGTGCTGCTCGCTTGGCACGTCGAAGTCGAGCATCGGCTCGTCCGGCGGTGGCCTCGGGTGTCTCGGCTCGATGGGGTCGGCGTCCTCCCCGAGCGCCGAGGTGACCGCCTCGATCGTGTCCGGATCGGTCAGCACGGCGATCGGCTTCATGCGACCGCCGCATCGGTCACACTCGAGCACGTCGACCTCGAAGGTGTGGCGCAGCAGCTCTGCCCAGCGGTAGTTGCGGTGCGCGGGCTCGGTAGTTGGCGCCAGCGTTGGGCTCGCTCGGAGTGCGTCGGGTGCGGCAACGGCCTGTGGCCCGCCGGGGTGGAGCGGCGAGCACTGCGGCTTCGCGCCGGTGGGGAGCTCGGTGGGGTGGGCGCCGGGTCGGTCGCTGACCACCTGGCGGCGCAGATGGTGGCGTGGGGCGAAGACACCTTCGTAGTGGACCAGGTTCACGCGGGGTGGCGGCACGAGGGCGATCAACTTTTAGATCAGCTCGTGGTGCGTGAACGCGACCCCCGTCGCGCCGTCGTGCCAGGGGGTCTCGAGGTCGATGCGGACCTTGTCCGGGCCGAGCGCATGGACGCGGCCATTGGCGATCGGGCCACGGGCGGTGTACTTGACGAGCCGCTCGATGCGTTTGCGGTAGCGGCCGTCGAAGGCCACGTCGGCGTGGACCGAGAAGCCTCGGAATGACACGCAGCGGCGCTCCGCGCTCGCTTCGCCCCTCGAGCTGCTCCCACCAGTGAGTCGCGCCGGCGTGCTGAGAGTCGCGCTGCGACTGGTGCTTTTTCGGGGGCTTGCGCAGCAAGTTCCGAGGACTTGGAAGCCGGTCCAGGCCCTCCCGGCCTCGCCATGTCGCCCGCTCACCTACACGCCCTCTCTCTGCAGAAAGGTGCGGCTCAGCAGCTTGTCGGCCCACTTCTTCGACGGCCTCGAGCTGCCGGAAGCGTGGTGGGTCCGGTCGCCGTAGCCGCCGACCCGCGCTAGCAGCTGCGCTCGTCGGCCTCGGGGTGATCGAAGGCGTCGCGCTGGTCCTCGTCGCC
>CAYGSQ010000136.1:0-7932 GCA_964352435.1 uncultured Gammaproteobacteria bacterium
GTACAAAGCACGGCAGGGCGCCACCTACGACTTCAATGCGCTGCAAGAGCTGGCCAGCGGCATGCGCTACCTGCTTACCGGCAGCGGCCCGGCATCCAGCAACGCGGCCGAGGCCGGCGGTTTCATTCGCAGCGACCTGGCGCAAGAAAAGCGGCCGGATGTGCAGCTGCACTTTGTCCCCGCACAGCTCGACGATCACGGGCGCAACAAACTCCCGGGCCACGGGTTCACGCTGCACGCCTGTGTATTGCGGCCACGCAGCCGCGGACGCTTGCGACTAAAGTCAGCCGACCCCACGCAGCACCCGGCGCTGCTGCCTAATTATCTGGGCAACCGCAACGATCTGCCGCTGATGATCGAAGCGCTCAAGATTTCACGGCGCTTGCTGCACCAGCCTGCATTCGACCCCTACCGCGGCGATCCGGTGTTCGAAGAAACCGAATCGCGCGACCACGATGTACTCGCGGCGTTTATCCGGCGCAAAGCCGAGACCATCTATCACCCCGTCGGCACATGTCGCATGGGTGCGGACGGCGACGCCGTCGTGTCGCCCAAACTCGCCGTGAATGGCGTGACCGGACTAAGCGTTGCCGACGCATCGGTCATGCCTACGCTCATCAGCGGCAACACCAACGCGCCGACCATCATGATCGCGGAACGCGCTGCCGACTTTCTCTTGCAAGGCCGTCGCCGAGTTTAAAATGTGACGGCCGTCACACTTTAAACGCCAACGAAATATGCTACTCACATAGTAGTTTGCGCAAACGTCTTCCGGCGCGTTTAACCATAGTCAATTTCTAATGCCGCTTGTCGGGCATCGTTGCGCTCTCGTCGCAAATGACGTGCACCCTCATATCATCTGTCTACACTCTGACCTCGCAATCTGTGTCGCGTGCTCGAGCAAAGCACCTTCACATTATGCAAAACACACGACAGCTTTGGTTACGACAACGGAAATCACTATGATGGATGCTTCATACTCACGCGGCTTTTTTGTCAGCTTCGCGTTCTTTGCCCTCACCGCAATCAGTGGTCAGGTGGCGCTGGCGGACGACACCGATATCTTTTTCGGTCAGAACTCCGTCACAGGACAGGGCAGCAATCCCAACGTATTGCTGATTCTCGATTCGTCGGGCTCTATGAGCGCCGGCGTACCTGGCGATGCGCTAGGGCGTGATCGTATGGAAGTCATGCAGGACGTTGCCAACGATTTCATCTCGAATATGGAAGATGTCAATATTGGTCTGATGCGCTTTGACATCCGACTTGGCGCGGGCGATGCCTACACCGACGGCGGCATGATTGTGCATGAGGTGGCTCCGGTGCAGGACAACCGCACGTCACTGAGCAACGAAGTGAACGCGATCGTTCACGCAGGCAATACGCCGTTGCAGGAAACCTATCTCGAGTCGGCCTACTACTGGATGGGCGCGCCGGCCCTGTACGGCATCGGCTCGTACGAGGCCTATCGGCATCGGAACGGACGTTATTACGCGCGCCCTCGCGCATCGACACCAAACTCTTTTGTGTCGGGCACCACCAACTACGACAGCCCGATCATCGGCGCATGCCAGCGTAACTACTCGGTCTACATTACGGATGGTGTACCGACCACGGATAACAACGGTACCGCCATCATTACGTCATTGATCAATGACCCGACCTATACGGAACACACTTCAAGAAGTTGTGAAAACCCGGACGGTTTTGGCGGCGGTGGTGATTGCCTGGACGAGCTCGCCGAGTTCTTGCATGCCAACGATTTCAACGACACCTTGCCCGGCAAACAGAACGTCGTCAGCCACTTCATTGGCTTTGCGATCGATTTGCCGTTCCTGTCACGCAGCGCGACTGCTGGCGGTGGCACCTACTACACCGCCGATGATGCGGACACGCTGCGTAACGCACTGGGCGCCATTTTCAACAACGTGGCGGACGATGTGAATGGCTTTACGGCGCCCGCCGTGACGGTCAACGACTTCGACCGCACGACGCACTTGGATCAATTGTATTTCACCGTTTTCCAACCGAGCGACAATTATCGCTGGCCGGGCAACGTGAAACGCTACAAGTTCGTGCCAAATGAGCAAGGCGACGGTCTGTCAATTATCGGGTGGGACAATGAAGTGGCGGTCAACCCGGCCACCGGATTCTTCTACGACGGCCGCGACAATCTTGGTAACGTTGACCCGAATGTCCCCACGGCGTGGAGCTACTGGTCTGCGATGGCCGATGGTGCGGACGTTGAAGTTGGCGGTGCAGCGGATGAGCTGACCATCAACCGCAAGGTCTACACGAATGCCAACGGCAACAGCCTGTCGCTGGTCAGTCGCGGCAATCAGACCATGCGCGACGAACTGATCAACACGACCGTTCCCTACACGGCGGGCGACAGCATTCCATGGCCGTCGACCGCGGATGACACGGTCGTCGACCGCTGGCTCGACTGGGCGGCAGGCATTGACTCCTACGACGCAAACGGCGATGGCTCGTTTGCCGATGCACGTCGCTCGATGGGCGATCCGCTGCACTCGAAACCCGTCGTGGTCACGTACGGCGGCACGTCGGGCACACCGGAAACCGTCCTTTATGTCGGCACCAACGACGGCTACCTGCAGGCGATTGACGGCGACACGGGCGCTGAACTGTTTTCATTCATGCCCAAAGCACTGTGGGAAAATATCCCGTATATGGCGGAAAACCCGAAGCTGGGTTTTAACTCCCGTCGTTACGGACTTGATGGCCCGATCACAGTGTGGAAAAACGACGGTGGCGACGGCGTCATCAGCGGCTCGGACACGGTGATGCTGTATGTCGGCATGCGCCGCGGTGGCGATGCCTACTACGCGTTCGATGTCACGAACAAGAATGCACCAACGCTTGAGTGGGTATTCGACGGTTCCGATCACGCGGCCATGGGTCAAAGCTGGTCCACACCCGTGCGCAAGAAAGTTAACTTTGGCAGTAACGATTCGCCCAATGCCAAAGACGTGTTGATCTTCACGGCCGGTTACGATCCGGCGCAGGACAGCAAATCAACCGTGTCCAACGACTCGTACGGCAACGCGGTGTACATGGTCGACGCCAATGACGGCTCACTTCTGTGGTCCGCCAGCAATGCGAATGCCACGACCATCATTCCCACGATGAAGAACGCCATACCTGGCAGCGTGCGTGCCGTCGATCTCAACCTTGATGGCATGGTCGATCGCATGTACACCGTCGACATCGTCGGTCGCGTTTTCCGCTTTGATGTGCACAATGAATCATCGTTCGAAATTACCGGCGGTGCCATCGCAGAACTCGGTGGCACGGTGAACAACAATGCTTCGGAAAACCGGCGCTTTTTCTACGCTCCCGACGCGACCATTGGCAATGACAATGGCCGGTCGTTTATTACGATCACCGCTGCCTCGGGCCACCGCGCCGACCCGCTTGAGACCGGCATCACGGACTACCTGTTTGGCGTCCGCGACTACAAGCCGTTCGAAGTCATAGGCAACAATAGCGGTGACTACAACTACGGCATAACGACCAGTACGTTGACCACACTCAGTACGGCGAACAGTGTCGTGGTGCCTTACGGCGGCGACGGCTTCAAATATCAGATCACCGGTACCGGTGAAAAATCGCTGGCGCGTTCACGCGTGTTCTCAAACACGGCGTTCTACACGACTTACACGCCGGGCAGCGCACCGTCGTCAAACCCCTGTGCGCCTGCTGTGGGCAGTGGCGCGCTCTACACCATTGACCTGACCACCGGCGCCATTGTGCGCGACGTGCTGCAAAAGGCCGGGATTCCGCCTGAAGTCACCTTCTTGTTCGGCGACCCCTATGACACCGACACCGACATCGCCGACTGCTACGGCCCGCATTGTCCGACCAACCCGGACGATCCGGATCCTGTGCAATGTGACCCGGGCGACACGAGCTGCGAACAGTACGAGGAGTCTCAAAACACGGGCACCAACATTCAGTGCCAGGTGGGTGCGGCTGCCTGCGATGCCGGCTCACGCGAACGCCCTGTGCGCACCTACTGGCGCCAGTTGGATGAGACCGGCTAAGGCCCGTTTCAATCCAGCATGAAAAGCCCCGCCCTGTGCGGGGCTTTTTTTTGTCAACCAAATGCCCACGCGCACGTTGTCTGTCTCATCAAGTACGTTTGTTCAAGGAGACGATCATGTTGAGTACTGCGCGCCTGTCCATGCTGGCCACGGTCTTTTTTCTTATCAGCTGCGGCGGCGGCGACGGAGGGGGCGACACCCCACCAACACCTGCCCCAACGCCAACCCCGACAGGCACCGCCATCATCGGCCTGACCGATGCACCCGGTGACTTTTTGAGCTATCAGGTAGATGTCACCAGCATTCGCTTAACCGCTGCGAATGGCGCGGTGGTTGAAACACTGAGCGAATCAACCACGGTGGATTTTGCTCAGTACGTTGAGGTCACCGAGCTGGTCACCGCCGCCACCATTCCTGCCGGCACCTACACGTCCGCCACGCTTGTTCTGGATTACTCGAACGCACAGGTTTGGGTCGAAGACACAGACGGTGCGGCGGTATCTGCGACCGTGCTGGACGCAGCTGGCGCAGCACTGACGCGGGCCGAGGTCACGGTGCAGTTCAACGACAGGGACCGTTTTGTAATTGCCGCGGGCGCACCTGCACACATTACGCTGGATTTTGATCTCGAAGCATCGCACAAGGTCAATCTTTTCACACCGCCGGTGACCGTCAGTTTTGACGGCATGCTCACCGCTGACACGCTGCTGGAAGATCCCAAAACGCGACGCGCGCGCGGGTTGCTGCGCACCGTTGATGTGGCCGCCAGCAGCTTTACCCTTGGCGTGCGCCCGTTTTTTCATCCCCGTGGTGACTTCGGTCCGCTGACCCTTGGTATCGAGGCAACGACGGAATTCGAAATTGACCAAACCTCGTATACTGGAGATGCGGGACTGACCGCACTGGATGCCCTCGATCCGGGTGCGCCCGTCGTCGCGCTCGCGCTGTTTGATCGAGATAGCGGACGCATTATCGCGTCCGAAGTACTGGCCGGGAGCAGCGTACCGTGGGGCGCTGCCGATATCGCCACCGGCAGCGTCATCGCGCGCAACGGCGACCTGCTGACGCTGCGCGGGGTGACCCTCGTCGACGACGCCATGCAGGTGACGTTCAATGACACGCTCGACATTCGCCTGGCATCCACCACCGCGATACGCCAACAAGGTGGCAACCTGATCAGCCTGAGCGCGGCAGACATTTCCGTCGGGCAAGCGCTTACGGCAATCGGCGAGCTGGATGCGGACGGTGTCCTGAACACCGATGACGGACTGGTTCGCGTGCTCTACTCCACGCTGTCGGGCGTGGCGACGTCTGTTGCGCCTGTGACCGTGGATGTAACCCGGCTCAACGGCCGCCGTCCCGCGCTGTTTGATTTCAGCGGCACGGGTGTCGACGCCAGCACCGATGCCGATGCAGATGCATACGAGCTGCACACCGGAGCGCTGTCACTGGACGGGCTGCAAATCGGCGAGCCACTGCGAGCCCGCGGTCTGATCGCCGCCTTTGGCACCGCGCCCGCCGACTTTCTGACGCAATCCCTGGGTGACCTGAGCGCCGTACCTGGCCGATTGCGGCTCGTCTGGTCGGCCCCTGGCGTTACCGACGCGCTGATCGTGGCCAATGACGGCGCGCTGACGCTGGCACTGGACGCCGACACGCTCACACCGGTACACGGCCTTACGCAGGCGGGTATCCGGCGTGATTTGCTCGATCTGGGCGACACGGTGACGCTCACCCCAAGTACGTCCGGCAACGGCGTCTTCGCATTGCGTCTGGACAGCAACACCATGATGTACTTCGATTTCGCAAGTTTCGCCAGCGCAGTCGCCCAGGCGCTTGACGGCAGCACCGCCCTGATAAGCGTACGTGGCAACGTGGTACCGGCAGGCGTCAACACCTACGTCGCCCGTCGTCTTCAGGTCCATATCCAGTAGCCGATACGCCTCACTTTGCCCGCGGCTCGCCTGAGTCGCGGGCATTTTCTGTTGCCACGTTCGATTTTTGAGAAATGTATGGTTGCGATAGTGAAAAATTCAGGGACAATGCCCGGGACTCTAGACCGCTTGCCCTCGCCAAGGACCTCTAAACGTGACAGAACGAATCGTAGTACTCGGTGGGGGTGCTGGCGGCCTTGAGCTCGTCGTCCGCCTCGCTCGCAAACTCAAACGGGCCGGCGATACCGAAGTGGTTCTGATCGACAAGAACCCCACGCACATCTGGAAGCCACTTTTTCATGAAGTCGCCACCGGCTCCATGAACAGCTATCACGATGAAGCCAGCTACCGCATGCTGGCACGCAAGCATCGCTTCAATTTCATGCTCGGACAGGCCGAACAAATCGATTTGCAGGCACAGACCGTGGCGCTGGGTGCCATCTCGGACGACGACGGACGCGAGATGATGCCGGCGCGCAGCATCAAATACGATCAACTCATTGTCGCCGTAGGCAGCCTGAGCAATGACTTCGGCATCGAAGGCGTCAGCGACTACAGCAAACAGCTCGACTCACGCGAACAGGCCGAGTTGTTTCACAAGAACTTTGCGTCGCAGTTGCATCGGGTCAACTCGTCGGAAGATGCCTCGTCGATACTGTCGATCGCTATCGTGGGCGGCGGCGCCACCGGCGTCGAACTCGCCGCCGACATGCACAACGTCGTGCAACGTTTGCGTGAATTTGGCTTCGAACATTTCTCGAAAGATCGTCTCAGCGTCAGCATCATCGAGGCCGCGCCTGGCTTGCTGCCGCGGCTACCGCCACGCATTGGCGTCTCGGTCGAGCGCGAGCTCGGCAACATCGGCGTCAAAGTGCGCACCGGCACCATGGTCGCGCGCGTTGAGCGTGACGCCGTGTACACCAAGGATGAAGAAGCCATCCGCGCAGACATCAGCGTTTGGGCTGCCGGCGTCAAGGCACCATCGTGGCTCGCCCAAAGCGGTTTCCCGGTCGATCGTCTGGGCCGCATTGAGGTCGACGAAGCGCTGGTCGTCAAGGGCTTCGACAACGTCATGGCGATTGGTGACTGCTCGTCCTGCCATATGAAAGACGGCAGCGAAGTTCCGCCACGGGCGCAAGCCGCGCATCAGATGGCCTCCATCGCCGCGCGCAATGTATTGGCCAAGCGCAAGGGTAAGGCTGCCAAGGCGTTCGTCTATCGTGATTTCGGCTCTCTGGTCAGCCTGAGCAAGTACTCCACCGTCGGCAACCTGATGGGCAATCTGGTGCGTGGCACCGTGTTTGTCGAAGGCTGGGTTGCGCGCATGGTCTATCTGTCGTTGTACCGGATGCATCAGGCGGCGGTGCACGGCAAATTTTCGACTCTGCTGATCATGCTTGGCGACCGGATTTACAAAGCCACGCGTGCGGAAGTCAAACTGCATTAAATCGGTCTAACCCCACCGGGCGGTCCCGCGCGTTAGTATTAGCCACAACAAAGCTGACTGACCTGTCTGGGGACCACCGCATGATTTTACGACGCGCTGCCTTATTGCTCGCTGCGATCACCTTGTTGGGCGCCCTGCCCGGGGCCGCCGCGCAGACGCCCTATGTGCCACCTGAACTGGAACCGTGGAGCGAATGGGTGCTGGACGGTCTGGAGGCCCACACCTGTCCGCTGACGCGCGAGGGTCGCAGCGCCTGTTTCTGGCCCGGCCGCCTGACGCTGCGCGTGACCGGCAGCGGCGGCGAATTTCGGCAAAATTTCGACAGCCATATCGAACAGGATTTGCCGTTACCCGGTGACCGACGCCACTGGCCCACGGAGGTGCGTATCGACGATCGTCCGGCCCCCGTGGTGGAAGTTAACGGACGCCCGCACGTACGCGTCGCCGCGGGCAGCGTCGAATTGCGCGGTCGCTTTGAGTGGGCCCG
>CAYGSQ010000137.1:0-7887 GCA_964352435.1 uncultured Gammaproteobacteria bacterium
GGCCAGGGCCGGGCCCTTGTCGCTTCCATCAAGCACCCAGGACACGCCAAGGTTGGCGTCGTCGTTGCCGAGGACTTCGACCAGCATTGCCTCCACGTGCACCTGTGCACGGCGAATGTCGATCTTTTCTATGACCATCCGCAGATTGCGCATCACTTTGGGTGGTGCCGTAATGATGAGTGCGTTGGTGTCGGCATCGGACCAGATCACCACGTTGTTCTGGCCACCGGCCGACGATTGCGCCGAACCCTGCGTCGCGCCGCCGCCCGATGGCGACGCACCGCGGACCTGTTCGTTCAATTTGGTCGCCAGCTCTTCGGCATTGGCGTAGTGCAGATAAATGACCTGCGTGTTGCCGCCTTCTTCAAGCGGCGTGTCGAGGTGGGCGATTAGCGTGCGAAAGCGCAGACGCTGACTCCGCTCGCCGGACAGCAAGACGCTATTGGTACGTTCGTCTGCGACCAGACCTAAAGGTGGCGAGCTGGCATCACCACGCGCGCTGGTCTGACTCAGCGTTTGCAAGATACGCACAATCTCGGTGGCCGACGCGAATTCCATCTGGATGACTTCGATGCCTTCGTCGCTCGACTGATCGATGCGACGAATGATCTTTTTCAGACGTGCCACGTTAGCGGCCCGATCAGCGATGATCAGCATGTTGGAAGCAGGGTGGGCGGCGAGATGGCCATACTGTGGCACCAGCGGGCGCAGGATGGGTACCAGCTGAGCTGCGCCCACGTTCGTGACCGAGACGACTTCGGTGACGATGTCGTCACCGCCGGCCCCATTGGCGCCGGTCGGCACCGGAAATTGGCGCGCGTTGGTGTCAGGGATAATCTTGACCACGTTGCCCGAGGGCACGGCGACAAACCCGTAGATCTGCAAAATCGACAGGAAAGTTTCGTAAAAGTCTTCCTGCGACATTGCCGTGTCGGAGATCATCGTGACATTGCCTTTCACGCGTGCATCGATCAGGAAGTTCTGCCCGGTAATGTCACTGACCGTCTCAATGACCTGGAGGATGTCCACATCCTTGAAGTTGGGTGTCAGGTTGTCGCCATCGCCAATATTGTCCTGAGCGAAGCCCGGCACCGAGGTGGCGGTGAACGCGATCACGACCAAAGCAGCTACGTGGCGCAAAAATAATGTCATGGGGTCAGATTCCGTTGGTGGGCAGATGGGCGCAAACAAGCGCTATTGTTCGCCGCTGAGATTAAGTTGAGAGGTGTCTAATACTAGACTTGTCGGCGAGCCATTTCGTTCAATGGTGACCGAAACCTGGCTGGAACTGGCCAGCGAGCTAAAGATGTCTTTGCCGCGCGACGGGTCGTCCAGCGGGGTGCCGTTGATCTCGGTGACCAGGTCGCCGGCCTTGAGTCCCAGTGCGGCGAACTGGTCGCGCTGGCGTCCGGGGTAAATGCGGTAGCCGCGCTGTTTGCCGTTGGCAAATACGGGCTGGGGTCGAATCAGATCGCCCAGAGTTTTGGCTCCGCTTTCTGCCGACACGGCCGCCTGACGCGGTTCCGCGGCACTGCGTGAGGGCGCGCGGCGCGCCGCCGACCGGCGTGGCGCCGAACGCGAGCCGCTGGTGCTTTCGTCTTCACGAGGCAGCGGTAGCACTTCACGTTTGCCACGGTTGATAATAATGACTTCCTTGGCGCGGACGGCGTCGAGGGTGACCTGCGACTGGATCGTGTCCCCGATGGAATAGACCTGAGCGTCATTGCCCGCCTCAATAATGGCCAGCGCGCGCTCACTGTTGGTGGAGGCCAGCGTACCGACCAGCGTCATCTTCAGGTTGGTGACATCCAGGTCATTGTCGTCCCCTGGTCCATTGGCTACGGGCGCAACGGGTGTGACCGGCGCCACACCAAATAAATGCCGTCTGACAATGTCTTGCACATTGACTGACGCGACGACCGGTTGTGCCGTTTGCGCCTGCGTCAGCGAGGCTGGTGGCGCCTGCGCATCAGGCCGTGGCAGCAAGGTTATGGTGAGTGAGGCGAGCAGCCACACAATTACTGCGACAATCAAGACGTTAACGACGGGCGGGCCGAATCGGTTCACCGAAGCAAGTAACTTCTCCGGAGAGTCGAGCAAGCCCTTAATATTGTTCGCAATTTCCATAATTATTTTCCTGGGCCGTGGCGCCAGCTTACAAGCGCCAATGTCCGGCGCGGCTCATGATACGTTGTCGCTCCGGTCGTCCACAAGGCCATGTTGAATCTAGGTTTTGTGGACCGACGCACACTGTGCAGGTGAGTCGCCGGGCTAGACTTTACCGAATATGGACCGGCACTCCTTTTCCGGGTAGCACATGCGAACCCGACTCCTTATCCGTTTTGTCATCACGATGGCGGTATTCGTTCCCTTTTACTTGCACGCGAGTAACAGTCGACCGATCCCTATTCTCGATGATCTGGAGGCTGCGGCCTATGACGCACGTCTCTATGTGACGTTGCCGAACACCATCGATGATTCGATTGTGATCGTCGATATTGATGAGCGAAGCATGCGCCTGGAAGGGCAATGGCCCTGGCCACGGGCCAAGGTGGCGCGCATGGTGGATGCCCTGTTTGACCACTATGACGCCAAAGTTGTCGGTTTTGACGTCGTGTTTTCGGAGCCGGATGGCTCTTCAGGCCTGGCCAAGCTGGATGAGCTGGCCGCGGGTCCATTGGCCGACGTGCCCGGTTTTGCCGCCGAGCTTGAAGCTTTACGCCCCTCGCTCAACTATGACCAGATTTTCGCGGACTCGCTGCGCGGCCGTGCCGCCGTGATGGGCTATGTGTTTCGCGATACCGCGGACAATCAGTCTGTGAATACGCTGCCCAAGCCCATTTTCGATCGTGATGAACACCGCACGCATCTGGACTATGCCGAGGCGAAGTCATTTACCGGCGTGCTGGATATCCTTAACGGCGCGGCCGCCACGGCCGGATTCTTTGACAACCCGCTCCTCGATTCCGACGGTACGTTCAGGCGGGTGCCGCTGCTGCAAATGCACGACGGGCATTTGTATGAGTCTCTGGCGCTCGCGGTCACGCGTCTCGCTCTGGATGCGCCGCCGTTGGACTTCGTGTTCTTCTCAGGGGATGACGGTCCGCGCGACGGCCTTGACATCGAATGGCTGAAATTGGGCGACTATCGTATTCCGGTCGACGACAACGCGGGTGTACTGGTGCCATACCGCGGCGGGCCGCGGCATTTTCCTTACGTGTCAGCGACCGACGTGTTAAACATGGAGGAGCCACGCTTCTCGATACAAAACAAGATTGTGCTGGTGGGAACCAGCGCCATTGGTCTGAACGATTTGCGCGTGACCCCGGTTGCCGGGGCCTACAATGGGGTGGAAGTTCACGCCAATATCGTCTCCGGCATCCTCGAGCAACGAATCAAACAGCATCCGCGCTACGTCATGGCGATAGAAATCATCCAGCTCATGTTGCTTGGCATCATCATGACCTACGCGCTTATACGCCTGCCGGTGGTTACCGCAACCCTGTTCACGTTGCTTCTGGCCGTCATCATGGTGGCGATCAATCTGCAAATCTGGTCGCGCAGTAATTTTGTTGTGCCGATCGCAACGTCACTTAGTTTTCTGTTCGTACTGTATTTATTTCACACCATTTTCGGCTACATCTCGGAAACCCGCGGGCGTCGTTTGTTGTCTACTCGTTTTGGGCAGTACATTCCGCCGGAGTTGGTCGCTGAGATGGGCCAGCGCAGCGCGGATTTCAATATGGAGAGTGAAAGCCGCGAGATGACCGTGATGTTCAGCGACGTGCGCGGTTTTACCGGCATCTCGGAGAATATCGAGCCGCGGGAACTAAGCCAGTTGATGAATGAGTTTTTGACCCCCATGACTCATGTTATCCATGGTCACCGGGGCACCATCGACAAATACATGGGCGATGCCATTATGGCGTTTTGGGGCGCGCCCATTGCCGATCGCGAGCATGCCCGGCATGCGCTGGAGGCAGCGCTCGATATGCAGCAGGCGGTACGTGCGCTGGAACCTGAATTTGAAAGCCGCGGCTGGCCCAGGATACGTATTGGCATTGGCCTGAACACCGGCGAAATGCGCGTCGGTGATATGGGCTCGAAGTTTCGGCGGGCTTACACGGTTATGGGCGATGCGGTGAACCTGGCCTCGCGCTTTGAAGGTTTGACCAAAACCTACGGCATTGAGATAGCCGTTGGGGAGCACACACGTCAGGCCGTGGATGATTTCGCGTTCATGGAGCTCGATCGCGTGCGCGTCAAGGGCAAGGGGCAAGCGGTGTCAGTTTACGAGCCGGTCGCAAGAAAGAGCGATTTGGATGCAAAGACCAGTCAGATGCTGTCGCTACATGCTCAGGCACTGCGCGCTTATCGTGCAGGCAACTGGGATACGGCGGAAAGTGCATTTTTCTCGCTAAATCAATCGTTCCCGGAGCGTCGCGTCTTTGGGATTTATCTGGACCGTATTGCGCACTATCGGTCAACGCCACCGTTGCCGGAATGGGACGGTGTATTTATGGCGCTCGCCAAGTGATGGGAATGTGCGCTACTTGTAGTTCGCAGCGGGCGTCCCATATACACTGTTTCGGTGTGTCGGCCGCTTTGCGGGCGACGAGATACCAGCGTCAGCGAAACCTGGAAAACCATGACAGACGAACGCGAACAACAGGATTTTACTTTGGTGGTCGAAGAGGCCCGACCAAAGTTAAAGAAACCGCCTCTCTACAAAGTTATTTTGTTGAATGATGACTACACTCCAATGGAATTTGTGGTAGAGGTACTAGAGAAAATTTTTGCAATGGACAGAGAACGCGCCACGCGAGTGATGTTACAGGTACATACCCATGGACAAGGTGTCTGTGGTGTATTTACCTACGAAATCGCAGAGACCAAAGTGGCACAGGTGAACAGCTACGCGCAGCAGCATCAACATCCGTTGCTGTGCACGATGGAAGAGTCATGACATGTTAAGTAGTGAACTTGAAATTTGTTTGAACGAGGCGTTTAGCGCCGCACGGGAAAAGCGACACGAATTCATGACCGTGGAGCATTTGTTGCTCGCGTTGATTGACGTGCCGCAAGTGGTCGAAGTCTTACGCGCATGTGGCGCCGACATCGAAAAGCTGCGTCGTGACCTGGCCGAGTTTGTCGATGAGACAACGCCACGCATTGGCGATGAACAGGAGCAGGAGGTGCAGCCGACGTTGGGCTTCCAGCGTGTCTTGCAGCGCGCCGTCTTCCATATTCAAAGCAGTGGCAAGGACAAGGTCAATGCGACCAATGTGCTGGTCGCCATTTTTGGTGAGAAGCAATCGCACGCAGCCTACCTGCTGTCGATGCAGGACGTGGTGCGGCTCGATGTGGTCAATTACATTTCGCACGGCTTGTCCAAGAGCGCCGATCACGCCACGACCGGCAGCGATAGCGCCGACGATGCGTCAGTGGGCAAAGAGGGAGAGGCGGAAGCCGGGCCTTTGGAGCAGTACGCCACCAATCTCAACGAGCAGGCTGCGCTGGGCAAAATCGATCCGCTGATTGGACGTGCCACGGAGATCGAACGCACGATCGAGATCTTGTGTCGCCGGCGCAAAAACAATCCCCTGTATGTCGGTGATGCAGGCGTCGGTAAAACCGCGCTGGCAGAAGGCCTCGCGCGCAAGATCCACGAAGGCGATGTACCTGACGTGCTGCGCGACTGCACGATTTACTCCCTCGACATGGGCACGCTGATTGCGGGCACCAAGTACCGCGGCGACTTTGAAAAACGCCTGAAGGGCCTCTTGGCAGAGCTCAAGAAGCAGGAAGGTGCCATTCTGTTTATCGATGAAATTCACACCGTGATTGGCGCAGGCGCGGCATCCGGCGGCGTGATGGATGCATCCAACCTGATTAAGCCGGTGCTGTCGAGCGGCGAACTGCGCTGCATCGGCTCAACGACCTTCCAGGAATACCGCGGGATATTTGAAAAAGATCACGCGTTGGCGCGGCGCTTTCGCAAGGTGGAAGTAGTGGAGCCCTCGGTTCCCGAGACCACCGAGATTCTGATGGGCTTGCGCGACCGCTTTGAAGAGCACCATGGGTTGACCTATTCCGATGACGCGCTGCGCGCCGCATCCGAGTTGTCAGCCAAACACATTAATGACCGTCAGTTGCCAGACAAGGCCATCGACGTCATCGACGAGGCCGGTGCCAGCGTCCGTTTGCGCCCTGAAGATCAGGTCCGCGATCGGGTCGAGGTGGACGACATTGAAAGTGTGGTCGCCAAAATTGCGCGCATCCCACCGAAAAACGTGTCGTCAACGGATCGCGACGTGCTGCGCAACCTCGAGCGCGATCTCAAGCTGGTTATTTATGGTCAGGACCTGGCGGTCGAATCGCTGTCATCTGCCATCAAAATGGCGCGCTCAGGTTTGCGTGATGAAACCAAGCCCGTTGGCGCGTTCCTGTTTGCCGGGCCTACCGGTGTCGGCAAAACGGAAGTCACCCGACAGCTGGCCATGATCATGGGCATCGAGCTGGTACGTTTCGATATGTCTGAATACATGGAGCGCCATACGGTTTCACGACTGATCGGCGCACCGCCGGGCTACGTCGGCTACGATCAGGGTGGTCTGCTGACCGAAGCGGTGACCAAGAATCCGCACTGCGTATTGCTGCTCGACGAAGTCGAAAAAGCGCATCCGGAAGTCTTCAACCTGCTGTTGCAGGTCATGGATCACGGCACGCTGACGGACAACAACGGACGCAAAGCCGATTTCCGCAACGTTATTATCGTGATGACCACCAATGCGGGGGCCCACGAAATGAGCCGTCGCTCGATCGGGTTTACCAACCAGGATCATTCATCCGACGGCATGGAAGTGCTGCGCAAGAGCTTCTCACCCGAGTTTCGCAACCGGCTCGATTCGATCATTCAATTCGAGCCGCTTGAGAAAAGCATTATTGTGCGCGTGGTCGACAAGCTTATCGTCGAGCTCGAAGCCGCTCTTGAGGTCAAGAACGTCAGCTTCACGCTGGACGACGCGGCCCGGGCGTGGATTGCCGACAACGGCTACGACGCGCAGATGGGCGCACGCCCAATGGCACGCATCATCCAGGAGCACATCAAGCGGCCATTGGCCGAAGAAATGTTGTTTGGTGTGTTGACCGGGGGCGGCACAGCGTATGTCACCGTCGAGGACGGTAAGCTGTCCATCAAGTCAACAAAGCTGGAAGAGTCTGAAACGACTGTAGAGAGTTGAGTAGCGGTCGCGTTAGCGGCCGCGGTACACGATACGGCCTTTGCTCAGGTCGTAGGGAGTAAGTTCAACGGTGACGGGATCACCGGTGAGAATACGAATGTAGTGCTTGCGCATTTTGCCCGAGATGTGCGCCACAATGACGTGGCCGTTCTCGAGTTCAACACGAAACATGGTGTTGGGCAGGGTCTCGATGACCTTGCCTTCCATCTGGATAGCTTCTTCCTTCGGCATGTGAGTGAAATGTCTCCTGTATCGCCTTAAAAATCCGGTGCAGTGTGCATAATCCGTGCGCCTAATGCAACGCGGAACTTTACTGCCAGGCCGATAAATCTCGTCCGCGCGTCCACACGTCGGCCCCGACTTTAGCGGGGCATAACGAGCGTAATTGCGTGAGAAATTCGACCCTTGGGATGAGTGTGGCGCCCATCGACATCAAATGCGACGACGCTACCTGACCATCAATAAGGCCGAATCGGTGTTTTTCAAGGTGTGCGCTCAAATGGGCCAGAATCACTTTTGATGCGTCGCGACGGGCGCTGAACATTGATTCACCGAAAAAAACCCGCCCAATGCCTACGCCATAGAGCCCACCAGCGAGCTCGTCCCCAGCCCACGCCTCAATGCTGTGAGCGAAGCCCAAATC
>CAYGSQ010000138.1:0-7878 GCA_964352435.1 uncultured Gammaproteobacteria bacterium
GTTCCCGCGCCGGCAACGACGGTGCCGGGCGCGCCGGTCCCGGTCGCCGACGTGGCCACCAGATCACTGTTGCCCAGCGCGCCGTTTGCCAGACCGCCGGGCATGTCGTTGACCACCAAAATGGCGATTGACGCATCGGGTGCCAGCGCCGGGTCGTTGTTACCCGGCGAGTAAGGCGTATCGCCCGCGGACAGGTCACCGCTGCCGTCGGTATCAAAGAATAAGGAGGTAGCCGATTGAACGGGATCGAAGTCGTCGCCTGCCAGCGCGTTATTAATGAGCAGACTGAAGGTCTCGTCGCCGTTGCCGGTATTCGTGAGACTAAACAGGAGCTCCTGATTGGTCGCGCCCGGCTCGCTCGACATTTGCGGGCTGAGCAAGGTAACCGCCAGGTCGACCAGCTCGGCCACGGTCACGGTGACCGTGTTCGATGTCTGAGTCAGCGCATTGCCGGCAACTTCGTAGTTGACCTGCGCCTCGTTGTCGATATCGGTGCCCGCTGTGGTGCCCAGCGCGAACGCCGAAGCCGTTGGGAAACCGATCAGAGTGAGCACCATTGCGGCGGTGCAATACGCGCGCAGGCGCGCAGGAACCGCACGCAGCGGTCCGTGAAAAATATTGGTCATCGTGCCTATTCCAAGCCCAGCAGTTCGCACGTCCGGTGCTGTTGAACACGATGTCCATTACGTGTTTTGTCCGCGGATCAGAATAGGGTAAGGCTGGGTTATGACCTGTGAATGCAGTCACATATATGACTTAAAGCTCTGATTAGTCGGCGTAAAAAACTGTATTTACTCGAATTATGAAAAGTTGCGCTGCACCATTGACACACTGCACCATTTCCATTATTCTGCATCGCAACATAGATTTGATTTCAGCTTGACCGCTTTTTTTTTAGGAGTTTAGACATGAACAATCCAGTACAGAAATTCGTCCGCCCGCTCGTCGATTCGTCAGTTCGTACCGTGACCAACGCTCTGAGCGGTTCACGCGATCTGGCCGTCAATGGCGCCCAGTGGGTCGCTAAAGGCCGCAAGCCTTTGCACCTGGTAACCGAATCAGGCCTGCGCCTGAACACCATTTCGCACAAAAGCATTGCGCGTCTTTTGAACGTGCAGGCGGAGATGGTTGAAGGCACGCTGGTCGCAACGGCCAAACGCCTGGAAACGGCGGCGAATGCCAACAGCGTTCGCGACCTTTTGAACGACCAGGTTGCCCTTTTGCCTGCAACGCGTGACCGCCTGACGGGCGACGCCCGCAAGGCGATGGTCGTGCTTAGCGACACCGGCGAAGACATCAAGTCACTTGTGACCGAAACCTTGTCGGACCTGTCAGTCACCGGTGAATCAACGGTAGAAGACGCCATCGACACGGCAACGAAAGCCACGCGTCGTGCGACCAAGAAAGCCGGTAACGCTGCCAAACGCGCCACGGCCAAGACTCGCAAGAGCGCATCGAAAGTCACCGCGAAGGCGCGCAAGACAGCGAAAGATGCAACGGCCTCTACCCGTAAAACGGCAAAGCGCACCAAGAAAAAAGCTACGCGCACGGCTCGTAAAGTCACGAAATAAGCGTATCTGAACCGGATTGTGGCGATGGTTAGCCACAGTTCGAGGACCACGGACTAATCAAGGCACTGACGGCCTGCCCTCTCAAAGGCCCGTTGTGACAGCCTTTAAGACGACTTTAGCCCTCCAATTGGAGGGCTCTTTTTTGTCTGTGACCTGGGCGGATGCGGCAGCCAGAAAACGTCGGTATCATCCTTCCACCGAATCCAACGCCCTATGGCAGGTATACTCCACAATGACGACAAATAATGCTCTTGCGAGCTGGGTCAAAGCGGTCGCGGCGCGTACCCAACCGGACAATATTCATTGGTGCAACGGGAGCGCGGAAGAGAACGAAACTCTCATTCAAAAAATGCTGGGCGACGAGACGTTAAAAACGCTCGATCAGGATCGCTTCCCGAATTGCTATTTGCATTTGTCAGATCCCAACGATGTTGCACGCGTTGAACATCTGACGTTTGTTTGCACCGAACATGAAGAAGATGCGGGCCCAAACAATCACTGGATGTCGCCCGCCGACGCGCACGCCAAAATCGATGCCCTGTTCGACGGCTGCATGCGCGGGCGAACCATGTATGTCATTCCGTACTGCATGGGACCGATCGACTCCCCATTTTCTCGCTGCGGCGTCGAAATCACCGACAGTCCGTATGTCGTAGCCAACATGCGTATCATGACGCGAATGGGTCGCGATGCGCTCTCACGTATCGAAAAAGATGGCATATTTGTCAAGGGCTTGCACTCGATTGGCGATCTAGATCCTGAGCGCCGTTTCATCATGCATTTCCCCGAAGAACTCGCCATCAAGAGCATCGGCTCAGGCTATGGCGGCAATGCCTTGCTGGGCAAAAAATGCCACGCGTTACGCATCGCGAGCTGGCAAGCGCGCGAGGAAGGCTGGCTGGCGGAACACATGCTGGTGCTCGGCCTTACGAGTCCTGCAGGTGAGACCACCTACGTCGCTGCGGCCTTCCCGTCCGCGTGCGGCAAAACCAATCTGGCCATGCTAGTGCCACCCGACAGTATGCCGGGCTGGAAAGTCGAAACCATCGGCGACGACATCGCCTGGCTGCACCCGGGCAAAGACGGTCGCCTGTACGCGATCAATCCGGAGGCGGGTTATTTTGGCGTGGTCCCCGGCACCAGCCCAAAGACCAACCCGCACGCCTACGACATGATTCAAAAGAACACCATTTTCACAAACGTTGCCGAAACCGACAGCGGTGAGCCCTGGTGGGAAGGCCGGCCCGAAGGCACGCCGACGACCGACTGGCGCGGCAACCCGGTCAGTGGTGATGCCCCGGCCGCCCATCCCAATTCGCGCTTTACGGTGTCTGCCAAAGAGAACGCCGCTTACAGTCCTGCCGCGGATGACCCAAATGGCGTGCCGATCTCGGCCATCATTTTCGGTGGGCGTCGGCGCGAGCTCGCGCCACTGGTTTATCAGGCGCGCGACTGGGCTCACGGCGTGCTCATTGGTGCCGGTGTCGCATCTGAGACCACCGCGGCCGCAACCGGCGAGGTCGGTTTGGTACGACGTGACCCAATGGCGATGAAACCGTTTTGCGGCTACAACTACGGCGACTACTGGGCGCACTGGCTCGAGGTGGGCGCAAAACTGGATAATCCACCCGAGATATTCCACGTGAATTGGTTCCGTCAGGATACGGACGGCCGCTTTCTGTGGCCCGGATTTGGCGAAAATCTGCGCGTGTTGCGCTGGATCGCGGAGCGCTGCCAGGGCAACGCTGACGCCGTTGAAACACCGATTGGCTTGCTGCCTACAGCCGAGAGTCTTGACACCAAGGGCCTCGCTATCGACGCACAAACCCTCAGTACCTTACTCGCCGTCGACAACGCTGCGTGGCGCGACGAAATGGCATCTGTTGCCGAGTATCTCGATAGCTATGGCGACCGCTTGCCGGCGCAGCTGCGCGCACAAAAAGACGCCGTCAGTAAGGCATTGGCTTCTTGACACCGGTGTCATAGGTCCATCTGAGCAGCGCGACTTTGACGCGGCCGGTGGGCCGCTGAGCAGCCACCTCGTTTGGGGTGGCGGATTCCACGCTTAGTCTTCGTAGCTAAACTGAATTGATTGTGGTGAGTCCGACTGCGGGACGCGACCAAGACCAATACTGCCCTGCCCCACGATCTGCAAGCTGTCGCGGCGGACAAATTGCTCTTCACCGCTTTTTTGCACGACACAGGTGCCGTTGGTGCTTTGATCAAACAACATGAACTTGCCGCGCACATACTCGATGCTCGCGTGCAGACGTGAAATTAAGGTGTCTTTGACGACCAGGTCGCTATCAACAGCGCGGCCGATACTCACATAGGGACGACTTTGATCGACGACCAACTCCTGGTCGCGATAGCGCAGCACCAATTTTTGCTGGCCAACATCCGTGGCTTGCGACCAGTTGATGGTCGGCAACATCCGCGTATTGTCTTCGCGCTGCCACAGCACCTCGAATAAGGCGATTTCGTCTTTCTTGCCCTTCAACGTCGCCAGATCAATTTGTCGCGTCCAGGATTTCCAGTCCGCGCTCATATGGCTGACAGCTGCCGCTGTGGTAATGATTTGCGCCGCTTTGGCCTGCGAGGTCATGCGATTGGCCGTATGGACGGCGCCGCCGAACACATCGCCATCTTCGAGCATCACCGGGCCAAAGTGGAAGCCGACCCGAATCGCCACGGGCACGTCATCCACATCGAGATCTTCGCTGATAAAGCGCTGCATGGCGGCTGCGGCTTCGGCCGCCTCGTTGACGCCTGCGAACGTCGCCATGATCTCATCGCCCATCGTCTTGATGACTTCGCCCCCATGGGCATCGGTCGCTCGCGTCATCAACGCGATGCACCGCTGCACGGTTGAACGGGCTTTCTGATCACCCATCAACTCATAGAGCTTGGTGCTACCGACAACATCGGCAAACAAAATTGCCAATTCGCTATTTGAGGGCATGGCAACCAGAACGGGGGACGCGAATCATCATAGTGTCGTGGACTAATCCTAAGAGCCGTAAAAACACAGCCTTTTCAGCGGAGTATAACCTAAAGGTGTAGGCTCGTCTTGCTAGGGTTGAGCCACTATATAGGCGATCCAGGCTGGGTCCGCTTCACCGCGCTCGGCCGGCTCGTAGTCGCTGTCATCATCGTCATCGCTGCGGTCCCAATAGACCGTGACTTCACTAAACCCGGCCTCACGCAGCAATTCCTGAATCTCGGGCAACGTCCAAAAACGCCAGCGATAGCTGAACGCACGTTTCATGGCGGAGCCGTCGGGGAACTTGAAGTGGATATAGCACTGCATATCGTGGGTAATTGGGTCGAAGCTCGACTGATCCCACACGTAAGTAAAACCGTCGTGTTCGGTCTCCTCCTCCATTTCATCCAGCGCTTCCGAGCCGCCAAAGGCGTCGCAGATGAATATGCCGTCGTCCTTAAGGCCCGCACGAACGGTTTCGAAATAGCTGCGCAGCGTGTCGCGCGTATTGAATGTCCAGTAACTGAAATTGAACGCCACCGTGATATCGACGGGATCAAGCTGCACGGCAAACACGTCGTCCTCGATCAGACGCAGACGCATTTGCGCGTCCGTATCCAGCCGTGTGACATTGTGTGCGCGGCCCCAGTTGAGCACCTCGGGATCAAAATCAATGCCAACGGCTGTATGCCGCTCGTCGGCTTTCACCCATTCACAAGCTGCCGCCGCGGTACCGCAAAAGTCCTCACGCAGGGACTGGGCCGGACGTTTACGCACGCTGCGATAGGTATCACGCAGGAAATCGACTTCCGAATCGACGCTTTGCACCGATTGCTCATACAGAACGTGTCGGTCGGCGCTATCCGCCATTGGGCTGGCGTTGGTCTTTTTGGGGAGTTTGTTCTTCGAGCCGCGTTTGGCCATGCGCCGTTGCCTCTTACTGTGAGTTCAAGCCGACAGGCTTTGTAATTCATCCAGCGCACGTTCCAGCAGATCGGCGTCCGCATCGGGTCGGTGCATGCCCTCGCTGAGCGTACGCCTGTAGCGGCGCGCACCGGGAAGACCCTGGAAAAGACCAAGAGTATGACGCGCGATGGCTCTTAAGGGAATACCTGCTGCCTGTTGGTCACGTGCATAGCGCGCCAGTTGGCGCATGATGTCGAATCGCTCAGGCAACGGCCTGCGCGCAACCAGCGCGTTCTCGACTTGTGCGAGAAAAAAGGGTGTCTGATACGCCGCACGACCGAGCATCACACCATCAACATGAAGCCGCTGAGCAGCAATGCTGTCCAGATCGCGAAAGCCCCCGTTAATCTCCAGCCGCAGCGCCGGCAAGGCCTTGGCCAGGCGGTGGACACGCGGATAGTTGAGCGGTGGCACTTCCCGGTTTTGCTTGGGACTCAAGCCGGACAAAATGGCGATGCGGGCGTGCACGATAAACTCTGCACACCCGGCGTCGGCGACGCGCTCGACAAAGCTAAACAAGAAATCGTCGCTGTCGAGATCGTCAATGCCAATGCGGGTCTTGACCGTGACCGGTACCGACACGCGTTCACGCATTGCCGTTACACACGCTGCCACCACCTCCGGGCGTGACATCAGGCAAGCACCAAACTGGCCCGACTGCACGCGATCGCTTGGGCAACCGACATTGATATTGATTTGCGCGTAACCATAGCGCTCACCGATGGTCGCGGCCTCGGCCATTTGCACCGGGTCACTGCCGCCGAGCTGCAGAGCGACCGGGCCTGTGACGTCTGCATTACTCAGCAGACGGTCCCGGTCACCGTGCACGATCGCCGCCGCGTGCACCATCTCGGTGTACAGCATCGCCGACGGCGCCAGCAAACGATGAAAATAGCGGCAGTGGCGATCCGTCCAATCCATCATGGGCGCCACTGAGTAGGTGAAATCGTCACGCGGCATATCAGAGGTGCTCATGGCGTGCGGGTTGATAATCGGGTGATTCAGCGCCGACTTGCGCGGCCCTGGGCCAAGCATGCAACGCTTTTTCTGACGCTGACCACGCCAGAGGCGCCGACGGCGCGGGCGCACTCAGCGTGCGTAAAAAAGCGCTCAGCTCAGCGACTTGCGTTGCGGTCAACGCCAACGCAACAAGTTCGCTTGAGCCATCGGCGGGCGGCGCAATGTAGTGTTGCATTACGTCTTCGAGCGTTGCAAAGCGACCGTCATGGAAATACGGCGCGGTCTCGCCCACATTGCGCAATGACGGCACCTTGAACGCGCCGGCCGTATCGCCATGCTGCTCGCGCGACAAAAAGCGCAGCGCAGAACAATCGTCTGGTGCCGCATCGCTGTAGGGTCCGTTGCAATTGAATTCATCCAGCAGCACCGACTGCACGCCGAACATGCGCCCAAAGTCCAGGTTTTCCCCGCTTGCGCCGCCGCTGCCGATATTGTGGAAGCCGCCATTGGTGAGTAAAGGGCCACTGTGACACTGCAGGCAGCGTGTCCGCGTTGCGTCGATAAACAGCTTGGCACCATTACGCTCAGCCGGCGCCAGCAATGCACCGGCCGCGGCCTCGCCGTCCGCGAGTAATGTGCTGACATAGTGGTCGAAACGATTGGGTTGTGGCACCAGCGTGCGCTCAAACGCCGCAATGGTCTTGCCGATATTCGCGTACACCCTATTGATGTCCTGCCGTGTGGCCAGTGGCAGGCGCAGCCACGCGTCTTTGCCGGCAGCATCGGTAAAGGCGCCCGCGTGCGCTGGTAGATCCCCATGATTCAAGACGGGCGGCACGGCACCAAACAACTCACTGTATTGTTCCCGATAGGTCGGATCAGACGTCACCAGGCGCACGGTGGCCATCCGGCTGCCGGCCATTTCGTCAGGCGCCTCAATTGGAATAAGCGCCTGTGCCCAGAGCGAATCACGACGTCCATCCCAGTAAAACCAGGTTTGCCACGCCGCGCCAATCAGTCCGGGCGTGTTGCGCGTCAGATCCTTAACACCGCGACCACGTGCGCGCCCGTCGGTGAAGTACTTGTCTGGTTGATGGCAGCTTGCGCAAGACTGATCACCTGCCGCGCTGAGTCGCGTATCAAAGAACAATGCCTGGCCCAACACGACGGCACGCGGGTCGTCGGCGACGCGGTTGGATTGGCTTGCCGGGCGCGGCGGCAGGCTGGCGATACTGAGAGAGCGCAGCACCGCGCGTTCACTGTCAGACCAAAAAGCGGGCTCAGGTGGCGTGCAGCCCGTCGCCAGTACCATCAGCACGCACAAGGCACTGCGCAATGCGAGCGACCGTCGAATCAAGAAGTGACACAACACGTCAAAACATCAGCTCAACGTCAAAC
>CAYGSQ010000139.1:0-7870 GCA_964352435.1 uncultured Gammaproteobacteria bacterium
CTGTTTGCGCAAGGCTGCCCGGACCGTTGCCATTGGCAACAGCAACGGCACCGGTTGGTTCCTGGATAGTCACCCGGATTCCGATTTTCCGGGTTGGTTCACGACCGGCGGCATCGCTCTGCAACAGGGAGGTTTTTCAACCGGCGGCACAATTGAAGTGGGCACCAACGGTTTTTTGGGCATGAACGCGCCGGACGGCACGGTGTTCGCGGAGATGGATGCCAACCACCACAATCAGATCGTGGCGGTGACGCCAGGACAGACTTACGACTGGGAGTTTGCGCACCGCGGGCGCGTGGGCACTGACACGGTCACGATCGCCATGGGCCCGGTCAATGCGCCCAGTGCGCTCGAAACGGTGGCGTCGCCGGCCGGCTTGTGGACGCAACACAGCGGCCAGTTTGTTGTGCCCAATGGCCTGACGCAGGTGCAACTGATGGTGACGCCGACCACCGCCTCCAATGGCGATATTGATTCGTCAAACATGCTTGATGACGTTCGCTTTTGCATCAACACCGATGCCGCCGCAACGACCGTCGCGCCGGGCAAGTTGTCGACGGGTCAAAGGCGTGGCGTTGATCGGCCCCTGATAAGCGCGCCGTAACGTCAGCGAGCACGCGGCGGCATGGCTGACAGTCCGATAGGGTCTTTTAGCCGGGGATGGTATCCATGCCTTCGTGTGCGACTTCGAGCGTCTCGATGGCGACATCACTGGCAGATGAGTTGAAGTGCGGGGCATCGAGCGAAACTGGCCAGGCATTGCGCAGCCGCCATACGCGCACCGGCTCATGCTGTTCGTTGAGCGCTTGAATGGTCAGGTCGCGACGTTCGACTTGATTCAGTTGAATGGTTTCAAGCCACGTAAAGAACTCATTGTCGCCGGAAATGATGCCGCGTTTGAAAGTCACGTTGCTGTAGTGCGGTCGCCCCGGCATCTTTATCGAACCATAAGATGGACTGTTGCCCTCGCGGTACTCAATCACATCTACAGCGGATTTAAGGCCGCTTACTTCTGTGAAACCCAGGCGCGTGCCGCCCCATTCCACTTGAAAATGAAACGTTGTCAGGGGGTATTTCATATTGAGGTTCCTTGAAAAAACGGGTGAACGATGTTTGAGGTTAGGGCGCTCACGGCTCTAACCAGAGCACGGCGTCGTAGCGCACTTCGACTTCTTCCATAGCGACGGCGCTGGCTTGCGCATTAAGACCTGGCCCGGACCAGCGAACCGGTTGAGCGTTTTTCAGACCAAAATGATTGACGATCTCGCCGTCCGCGCCGTCAAGCAGCATGATGGAGACGGGTGCGGATGTTTTTTTGCCCAGAGTGCTATCGCGGTACCAATCAAAGAGGCATCGGTCCTGGCCTATCGCTCGTCGTAGCGTGAGCGACATACGCAACTGCGGATCGGCTTCGCCTGGGGCCAGATCGTGCAACTCGCTGACCGAGTGGATGCCCACCTCCACTTCGCCAATTTTTACGCGAAAGTGGGCGACCTGTGATGGTCGCTTTGACGGCGGCGGTCCATTCGGCATCTCACATTCCTTCCTTTCATTTGCACGATGTACTGGTGGCGCTGAGCTTGCTTTGCGTGGTGCCACCTATAAGAATCTAGCGCGCTTGGGTGGGCTTGTCTCTCCCCCCTATTGGCGATGCCCGGTTTTGAAAACCTACAGACAGTGTCTGCATCCGCAACGCCGCATGATTGAGCAATCAAACTGCAAGCCCACGGCTTCGCCACGACGAGTCCAGCCTGCCGGGACGAGCAATATGTAGCGCATCAACTCGCCAAACGTTTAGCCGCCGCCTCAATCCACCGATATCCGACAAATTCCTGTTCCAGGCGCACGGCCGTTCCCAGGCGATCATTGCGCAGCTCGTCGAACAGTGCGCACTCGTCGTCATTTAGCCGCGTCAAGTCATTGAGCTGGCGCTTGGTGTCGGGCTCCTGAACCCAGGCCTGCCGGTGACCAATCAGAGTTGCCCGGTCCATCAGCATCGAACGGGTCTCTGGAAACGCCTTGCGCAGTCGGTCGAGAATCGAAAATCCGTGAGTGTCGATGTCGCCGAAGTAGACCAGGCGTCGATCCGCCAACCAGGGAACCGCTGACAGCCGGGTGACGGCGTACCCTTGCCCCCAGATGGCCAGCGAATTTTCGACCTGTGGAAACGCAAGCAGGTTCATTTTGTTTTCCACGATGAACACGGTTGCAACCGGAATCGGTGTTGTCGCAAACTGATCCAGCGGCACACTCATATCGTCGTAGTGCTCGACAGCCTTGCAGCCCAGCATTCGAAAACGCACGAGCGGCTGCTCACAGCGAAATCCGTAGCGTCTCTCAAACGCATGACCCGCCACGCCGGTGCCGCGATCGTGAACCAGATCGGACGGCAAGGCGGCGCGCAGCACGCGATCGAGAATGCCCTTGTGTTCACCTATGAACTTGGTGTCGATACCTGGAAGATCGACCTCCCGCAAGTAAAGCCCGCCGACATCGCGCTCACGGACGAATTCGAGAAACACCAGAATCGAGTCCCACTGATCTTCAAATGCCATAACGCGGTGAGGCTGTTGTGCGAACAAGTCGCGCAGCGCCGGCGCCCGCTTCAGCACGTGATCGCACAACGCGCCAAACGCTTCAAATTCACGGCGGGTGCCGGCCAGTGAAAGCAGTGTCTCGGGTGAGTCGGCCAACAGCCGGTCAGGCAGCTTTTGACGCCCGACGCGGCGGTTGTCGACAATGCGGTAATCGACCTTGAGCCGATGTCGTTTAGCGAAACGCACGATATCTTTGGCCCAGCTCTGCGCCTTTGCAAAGTCAGCCACGAGTTGCCGTCCGCCTGGGGGGTTGAGCACAATACAGACTTCTTCGAACTGGCTGTCAAGAACATGAGCGCGATGCGGCGCGCCGCTTCTCCACCAACGCAAAGCCACGTCGCGGATGGCGCTAGTGCTCTTCATCCAACCCATCTGGCGGTGCTTCGTCGAGCTGCGTCAGTCGCTGCGCTTCTTTCCCCGCACGATATTCTTCTATGGTCAGTTGACGCAGTGCCGAGGTGTTGTCGACGTTGTGAACGAAGCCCACCGTGGCCACGTAGTCTTCAATGATGTGAATCTTTTGCAGCGGCGTGACAATCAGAAGCTGCATATTGAGCTGCTGAAACAGATCCAGCCCGTAGCGCGCAGACTCGTCGGAGCCGCGGCCAAACGCCTCGTCAATCATGGCGAAGCGAAAATTATCGGCGGGCTCGGCATTCCACTCCAAATCGAATTGATAGGCTAACGCCGTCGCCAGAATGGTGTATGCCAGCTTCTCCTTTTGGCCGCCAGACTTGCCACCGGAGTCCGTAAAATGCTCGCGCTCAGTGTCGTCGGCGCAGTAGCGTTCGCTTACCGAGAATTCGAACCAGTTGCGCACATCCGTTACCCGGGCGCGCCAGCGTCGATCTATCTCGCTGTGAGTTTCGCGACCCTGCAGGCGTTCGACTAGGCGTCTGACTTCGTGAAACTTCGCTTCCGAATACGGATCGTCTTCGTCTTCGCCAATGGCACCCGCCGCGATCTGGCGCAGATCTCGACGAAATTCCCGGATTTCCGGTTCGGCACTGCGTTGTGCAAGCAGTTGAATAAAGGTGTTGGCGTGGCGATCGTAAATGACATCGCGCAGCGACAGGTTGATCCGCTGCAGGGCACTTCGAATCGAGGACTCTGCATTGTCGAGATCGTTGGAAAACAGAACGATGTCGTGGATGGCCTGTTCACGCAGCAGCGATTCAAAGCGCTGCTCGAAGCGCGGCAAATCTTCGACATTCAGTTGCTCAAGCATCTTCGCATAGTCATTGCCGGCCTCGACCGAGGCATCCACATCATTGGTACGTTCCGGCCATGTTGTCTTGAATCTTTGCATATCGGCGATCAGCTTTTCCTGCAAGCGTCCCTGCCGCTTGCGCGCCGAGTTGATCTGCGCCTGAGTGCTCTCACGCATGGATGTGCCGATGCGACTGGCACTGCGCAGCACAAAGCCGCCCTCCGGCACCTTGAGCGCAAACAGCGTCTCCAGGCGCACGGTGCAATCCGGGTCCAGGTGGGCGGCAAGTTCGGTTGCCTCGTCCAGATCCTCTTGTTCGCTCGCGAGATGCGTGTCCAGCGCGGCAAGCTTTGTATCTTGCTGACGCCGTTTCTCCTCGCTGGCCACGAGCACATGTTGAATTTGACCACGGCGTTGCTCAAGCGTCGCAAGTTTGTTGGAACTCTTGCGCAGTTCGCTGCGCTCAGTTTTGAGTGTTTCAACGCGTGTCGCAGTGGACCAGAAATCCACCTCATCGAAGTCGGAAATCGCGCTTAGCCGCGTGTTGTCGGTGAGACGCTCGTCGAGTTGGCTCATTCGAGCCTGCGTTCGGGCAATCTCCGCGGCAACGCTGGCAGCTTCGTCAGCGACGCGTTCGCGGTCGGCCACTAGCGCGCGCAGTTTGCGCTCATTGCTCCAGCCCAGCACGAAACGTCGGCGGTCATCCACTCTATGCGAATCGTCTTTTTCATGACGTCCGCCTGGCCCCTTGATTTGGCCGTTTCGCGTCAGCGCCTTGCGTGCCCGTCGAAACAGATTGAGATTGTCTGCGCAGGAGTGATCGAAGCGCTGCGCGAAAGCCTGCTCGAGAAAGTTGGAAAACGCCGTGTTTGGTCGCAGCTCTACCTTGCTGCGCACCAATGACACATCGCGCGATCTTGTCGTCGTTTTCTGGTCGACAATTTTGAAATAGACAATGCGACCTTTGAGGTTGGCCTGGTCGACCCATTGACTCACGACGTCGTACAGGTCGGGCGTAACAAGTAGACTCAGTGCGAAGTTGTGCAGCAGGCGTTCGAGTGCCCCTTCCCAGTCGCGTTCGCGCTCGTGAACGCGTATCAACTCGCCTGCGAAGGGCATAGCGTCCTCGTCAACCTCCAGCTCCCGGGTCAGTCGCGCCCGCAGGTCGAGCAGCCGCCTTGGAATATTGGACCGCCGGTTCGACAGCGCGTCGATCTCGGCGTCGAGTTCGTCATGTTCGTCCGTATGTTGTCGCAGCCGCACGCTGTTTTCGGTTAGCAAATTTTGCAGCTTTGCGCGCACCGAATTGGCAGACTCTGCATTTTCGGTCGCGATTTCCCGCATGCGGTGAAAGCCGTCGAGCGTCGAGGGGCTTTCGAGATTCAGTCTCTTGCACAACCGCGACATTCCCTCATGCTTGCCGCGGCGCCGATCGTGCTCAATCGCGAGCGCATGCAGCTCCCGGTCAATCTGCGCCAACCGACTTCCGCCGGCTTCCAGGATTGCCTGGTTGATGGCGTCAAGGTCAGCCCGTGCGACCTGAACTTGCGTCTCGAGCTGTTCTCGCACGTCGCAAACTTTCAGGCGCTCACGTTGGCGTTTTGCGATGCTGTTCTTTAGCAGGACACTTTTGCGGGAGGCAATGAAAGCGTCGATGTTGTCGCGGTCGCGCTCACCGCAATCGATCAGGTCACGCTCTGTGGCCTCGGCCTGCCACCCATCGACAATCGGCGTGAGTTCATCGATCTGGCTGCGCGCATCAACGACCGACTGATGCGCCTGGGACAGATTGCGAAAATTGCCAATGATGCCGTCGATACGTGGCGCCGCATTTCTGGCTTCGAGCATGTGCAGGCGCACGAACTGGGTAAGGTTGCCGACCGACTTCATCGAGACGGTCTGATAGAGCATATTCAGCGCATCCGGATGCGGGATCGACAGCGCCTTGCATAACGCGCGCGAGTAGTCCGGATAGGCCTCGAACAAGCGCGTGCCATCCAGCTTGCGTAGTCGTTTCTTCAGAAGTTTGACATCGCCTTCGAACCCGCCGAAGTGTTCAGAAATACCGAGCGGTCTGGTGGCGACTACAAAAAACCGTTCCGGCTGATTGACGCCGGGGCGAAAGTAGAAACACTGCGCAAGCGTAACCGTGCGCTCGAGCGCCACGTTGGTGAAGCGCGCGGCAATAACGGAAAAACACTTCTCGTCGCGCAGTCCGACAGGCTTTGCGCTGAGGTCGTCGCGCTCGCGTTTGTAGAATCCAAGCACATAGGAGCGCAGATCGCGTTCGCGCCGCTGTGCGCCGGCAGCGGCGTTGTATATGATTCGATTTGCCGGCACAAACAGCGTCGTTAGCGCATCCACCAGGGTTGATTTTCCGGATCCGATGTCGCCTGTAACGAGCGTGTTTTCTCCGTTTGGTGTAAGGCTCCAGACTGCGCGGTCGAACGTGCCCCAGTTCAGCACCTCACATTGCGCGAGACGAAAACCATTGGGTGCGGTAGCGTCGCCCAGAGGCAGGGCGCGCGTCGTGCTCACGACGACTCCTGTTCGCTGACCAACTGCATTTTTTCGAGGTAGCTGGCGACAAAGTCTGCGTCGATCAGCGCCTTGATGGCTCGCTTGACCTCGAAATTGCCCTCGCTCCTGGGCAATTTGTAGAGCAAGCCGAGCTCGACCGCTTTATTCACCGCCGTTTCCACATTTTTGCGCAGGCGCTTCTCGTCGTTGGCCTCCGCCAGATAAATACGCATAAGCTCCATCATTTCGTCGGCGCTGACAATCAATCGTGGCTCGCCGGAGCTGGCATCGTGTTCGAGCATGCGTTTGCGTAACAGCACCAACAACAAACTGGCGCGGTACGCCAACGGACGTCGCAATACGAGGCGCGGCACGCTGGTCTCTCCCGGGTCGATAATCTGGCGCACAAAGGCATAGCCGTCTGCGTCCTCGAGATACAGTTTCAGATTCAGCACTGCAAGATAGTCGCCTACGCTGTGGCGCTGATCTATGATTGCCTGCCACGCATCGGGATGCTGATCGCGCTCGACGATGCCCTTGAGCAGGGATACAAGCGCCAACGTAAGGGCGGTCGACTCACTCATCGCATGAAGACCACATGCGGTACGCGCGCGACGCGCTCACGTTGACCATCGCGCCAGCGAATGGCATCGCGTTGGCTTTCATCTATCAGGGCGTGGCGTTCCGCGGCCGCCAGGCGAAGATAGGCAACCAGTTCGGCTAACCCTTGCTCAAGTTTGAAGCGCTCAATGACCTCAGGCAGCGAAACTTGCCGCTGGTCAATCAGCAACTCGTCGATGCGCTGCAGTAGGCGCGTTTCGTCCACAAAGAACTGGTCGAACAGGGCCTGCGCGTCAGAGTCGCTCTGGCCCTGAGTTAATGGTGGTGTCTCGACACGAATATCACCCTGCGGGCGGTGTAGCACACGTTCGAGCGGAAGACGGAAATCGGTTTTGGGGAGATCGAGTGTGACGAAAGTACCGCCAGGTTCACGGCAGCTTAAATCGATTGCGGTGCGTTCGACGTCCTTGATCAGACTCATCAGGCGCCGGTCCTCGAGCCACGCCTGATCGTCGACGAAGCGGCGTAACTGGCCCACCAGTTTGCTCAAGGTCAGGTGCGCCTTTTCGCCTGCTGCAATCAGATCCGGACGCAAGCGGTCCAGCGAGTCTTCGCTCGTCAGATTATTTAGAGGCTCGAGTGCGCGGACGGTTGCCACAAGCGTTTCGAGCTCGTCTTGTTGCACGGGCGACATCAAAAGCGACCAGAACGCACGGAAACTCTCGCCTTGCTCCGAACTCGTAATCGAATCATGATCACCAAATATGCGGTCGAGCATCTGTCCTTTGGCGAGGTCTGCACGCGCGATGCGCTCGCGCGCGCGTCGATCCAATTGCCGAAAATTCTCCTCAACCTGCCGAAAATCGCTGAGCAGCCGGCGTGCCAGATCGCGGATTTCGACGTAGCGTTCCTGAACCTGAATCCCGGTCAGCGTGTCGATGTCGCCGCCTTGCACACGCTCGATTTGGCGTTGAATACGCGC
>CAYGSQ010000140.1:0-3309 GCA_964352435.1 uncultured Gammaproteobacteria bacterium
GTTTGATCCTGCGCGCGCTGTCGCCGTGGGCCACCGGTTTCGATTTGCCGCCAGACTGGCTGATCGTGCGCGACCCGGCCGGCCTGTCACTGATCCTTGGTTTGGTTATCAAGGAAACCTGCTTTGTGATCATGGCGCTGATGGCGGCCCTGTCACAGGTCGACGCCGCGCGCGTGCAGCAGCAAGGCACCGTGCTTGGCTACGGTGCCCTAACCTCCTGGCTCGCCGGCGTCGCGCCGCAACTGCAGACGCAGATTCGTTTGCCGCTGGCCGCCGTACTGGTGTTTGGCATGACCAACGTTGAGCTTGCCATCACACTCGGCCCGGGTTTGCCGCCGACGTTTTCCGTGGTGCTGTGGCGCTGGTTCACCGACCCTGACACGCTGATTCAGGCGCAAGCGTATGCCGGATCACTGCTGCTGCTCGTGCTGGTTTTGGCAACGCTTGTTGCAGCTTCGGCGCTCGGTATGGCGTGCCGGCGTATCGTACTTAGCCTTGCACATAGCGGTCGACGCCGGGCACGCGAACAACGGACCCGCCGGGTGGCCGGCATCATTGTCGGCACATTATGGGTCACGGGTTTGCTGTCGCTGCTGGCGATCATCATCCGCAGTGCGAGCGGGCCGTGGCGCTTCCCCGCTGTGTGGCCAACGGGCATGGGGGGCACACTTTGGCGCGACGTGCTGCCTACCATCCAAAGCGTGGGCGCGACCACGCTCACGCTTGCTGGACTTACGGCTGTGGTCGGCGCCGCGCTGGTATTACCGGCAGCGGAACACTGTCATGATCGCGCGCGCCTGCGTCGTCGCATCGGCATCTGGTTGTTTGTGCCGTTGCTGTTGCCGCAAATGACGTTTTTGTTTGGCGTACAGGTTGTGCTCAGCGCACTGCATATCGACGGCACCTACGCGGCGGTTGTCTGGGCCCATCTAATTTTCGCGCTACCTTACCTGTGGGGCGTGCTCGCGCCGGCGCGCGGCGCGCTGAACCCCGGATTCGCGCGCGTCGCCCACACGCTTGGCGCAAGTCGTGCACGCACGTGGCTCACCGTCACCTTGCCCATGCTCACCCGCTCCACGTTGCTCGCCCTTGCACTCGGTTTCTCGGTCAGCGTTGCGCTGTATTTGCCGACGCTGTTCGCCGGTGCTGGCCGCATTAACACGGCGGCAACCGAAGCTGCCGCCGCCGCCGGTGCGGGCAGTCTGCGACTGGCCGCCGTGCATGCGATACTGCTGTCGCTTGCACCGTTGCTTGCCTTTGCAGCGGCCTATCTGACGGGCGCATTGATCTTTCGCCAGCGACGCGGTGTTCCAAAATGAGCGCACTGATTCTCGAACAGGTTGCCCTGAACGCTGCCGACCGGGACGTGTTTGCACCAGTCTCGATCGAGGTTGAGCCGGGGGTGGTGGCGAGCATCGTCGGTCCGAGCGGTGCCGGCAAATCAAGCCTGCTGGCATTCGTCAGCGGCGTGCTGCCGCCGGGCCTTGTGGGGCGCGGCCGTGTATTGATCGGTGACGAAGACGTTACCAACTTGCCCGTGCAGGCACGTCGCCTGGGCATGCTGTTTCAGGATCCGCTGTTATTTCCGCATTTGAGCGTCGCCGGCAATCTACTGTTTGGCCTGCGCGATGCGGGCACGCGCCGCGAACGGTCCGCGACAGTTCGCGACGCGCTGGCATCGGTGGACCTCGATGACTTTGGCGCACGCGATCCGGCCACGTTGTCCGGTGGCCAGAAGGCGCGCGTTGCACTATTGCGCGTCCTGTTATCGCGACCGCGTGCACTGCTGCTGGACGAACCCTTTGGCGCACTGGATGAGGCCAATCGCCAACGCGTCCGCCAGCGGGTGTTTGACGCTGCCGCACAGCACGGACTGCCGACGCTGCTGGTCACCCACGACAAAGAAGACGTGGCGGCGGCAGGCGGCCCGGTCATCACTTTGCACGACGAGACGCTCTGATGCTCGACACCACAGTCAGGCCGTGGCTCAACCCTGTGCTCAACGCGCTGGGCAACGCCCTCGCCCGGCGCGGTGTCAGCGCCAACCAGCTGACCATTCTCGGCGCACTGATTGGGCTGGGCGCTGCGGTGTTGATCGCACATCAACACTATGCGCTGGCATTTTGGCTGATGGCGCTCAATCGGCTACTCGATGGGCTGGACGGCGCCGTCGCCCGTGCAACGACGATCAGTGACCGCGGCGGCTACCTTGATATCGTGGCGGACTATATTTTTTATGCCAGCGTGCCATTTGCCTTTGCGCTGGCCAACCCACCCCTGCATGCTTTACCCGCAGCGGCGCTGCTGGCCGCATTTTGCCTGACCGCCAGCAGCTTTTTAGTGTTTGCCGCGATTGCCGCCAAGCGCGGCCTCAAAACGGACCGTCACGGCGAGAAATCCATTTTCTATTCAACCGGCCTGGTCGAAGGCACGGAAACGGTCGTGATGTTTTTGCTGATGGCGGCCCTGCCGGACTGGTTCCCGACGCTTGCATGGTTGTTCGCGGGCGCCTGCGTGATCACCGTTATCCAGCGTTCAATACTGGCCCTGCGGACGTTCGACTGAAATAAGTCCCCATCTCACAGGGTCTCATTCAGCGTACGATGCCCCGGTTGCCGTAAATTTCGGAGAATATCTTGAGACCCAGCCCCGCCCGAATCGCCGTGTTGTTAGCTGTCGTGGCGGCGATCTACGCATTCTTCGCGTTTGATCTGCATCAGACCGTGTCGTTTGACCAGCTAAAGGTCAAGCGCGACGCGCTCGCCGCTTACGCCACCAACAACCCGCTATTCGCCATCGGCGGTTTTTTTGCCGCCTATGTGTTGATGGCGGCGTTGTCGTTGCCGGGCGCAACCATCATGACGCTCGCCGGCGGCGCGATCTTTGGGCTTGCAACGGGTGCACTGATCGTATCGTTTGCCAGCACCATGGGCGCAACGCTCGCCTTTCTGGCCGCGCGCTTTTTGTTTCGTGACAGCGTGCAGAGCCGTTTTGAGAATCGACTTGCGTCGATCAACGAGGGCGTCGAACGCGACGGTGGTTTTTATCTTCTGACGCTGCGCCTGGTTCCGGCCATGCCGTTCGTGGTCATCAATCTGGTGGCTGGTCTCACATCACTCAAGAAGTGGACGTTCTACTGGGTCAGTCAGCTGGGCATGCTGCCCGCGACGCTTGTGTACGTGAATGCGGGAACACAACTTGCGGAGCTCGAGTCACCGCGCGATATCGCCTCCCCGAAGCTGCTTGGCGCGTTTGTGTTGCTCGCTATTTTGCCGCTGATCGCGCGTTTCGTCGTCAACACGGTCAAGT
>CAYGSQ010000140.1:3319-7864 GCA_964352435.1 uncultured Gammaproteobacteria bacterium
GACTACAACCTGTTGGTCGTCGGCGGCGGTTCGGCGGGCCTGGTCACCTCGTACATCGCCGCGGCGGTCAAATCGAAAGTGGCGCTGGTCGAGCGCGACAAAATGGGCGGTGAATGCCTGAACACCGGCTGCGTACCGAGCAAAGCACTCATCAGCGCGGGAAAACTGGTGGCTCAGGCGAGAGACAGTCAGGCACTGGGTATCCACAGCATGACCGCCGATTTTAAGTTCGCGGAGGTTATGCAACGGGTCAACAGCGCCATTGCCACCATCGCGCCACACGACTCGGTTGAGCGCTATGAGGGACTGGGCGTCAACTGCATTCAAGGCGACGCCAGGGTAGTTTCGCCATGGGAAGTCGAAGTCGACGGGCAACGCATTTGTGCGCGTTCCCTGGTCATCGCAACCGGTTCACAGCCGCTTGTTCCGCCCATCGACGGTCTGGACCGCATTGAGTATTTGACCAGCGACAACCTGTGGTCACTCACCGAACGGCCGGGCAAGCTGGTGGTGCTCGGCGGCGGGCCCATTGGCTGCGAGCTGGCGCAGGCGCTCGCGCGTCTGGGTTCACAGGTCACCATCGTAGAAATGGGACCACAGCTTTTGGGTCGCGAAGATGCGGATGCGTCCGAGCATGTTTTGCACGCATTACGCGACGGTGACGGCGTAGACGTGGCCGTGTACACCAAGGCCATTCGCTGCGAGGGCAGCGGCACAGGTGGCACGCTTGTGTGCGAACGTGACGGCCGTGAAGTGCGCTATGCGTTTGATCGGCTGCTGCTTGCGTTGGGCCGGCGCGCCAACATCGAAAGTGCCGACTTGCGCTCGCTGGGCGTCGAGCTGGAAAACAACCGAACAGTCAAAGTCGATCCTTTTCTGCGCACCAACTACCCCAGTATTTCGGTGTGCGGCGACCTCGCTGGCCCGTATCAGTTTACCCACGTAGCCGCGCATCAGGCCTGGTACGCCGCCGTCAATTCTTTGCTACGCCCTTTCTGGTCCTTTCGCACGGACTATCGGGTAATTCCGTGGTGCACGTTTACCGACCCTGAGGTCGCGCGCGTCGGGCTGTCTGAACGTCAGGCGCAGGAGCAAAAGATTGACGTGGAGGTGTCACGTTACGACATCGGGGAGCTTGACCGCGCCATCACCGATGCCAAGGCCAAGGGGTTTGTGAAAGTGCTCACCGCCGCCGGTTCGGATAAGATATTGGGCGCGACAATCGTTGGGCCGCATGCGGGCGAGCTTATCGCCGAATTCGTTCTGGCCATGAAACACGGCCTTGGCCTCAACAAAATTCTTGGCACCATCCACATCTACCCGACGATGATGGAGGCCAACAAATACGCCGCTGGCGTGTGGAAAAAAGCCAATGCACCGGAAAAAATACTCGCGCTGTTGCAGCGCTTCTGGGCCTGGCGCCGCGCGTAGCGAGTCTGCACTATGACACTGGCGACGTGGTTGTTAAACAATGAGGGCGCGGTGCGTCTTGGCGCATTTTTGTCATTGTTTGGCGCGCTGCTGTTGGCCCAATGGCTGCGGCCACGACGAGTGATCATGACCGGCTTCGGCCGCCGCCTGACCAACGTCACCCTGGTCGTGATTGACACCATCGTGGTGCGGCTGCTTTTCCCTCTGCTCGCTTTTGACATGGCCATAAAGCTTGCTGCACAGGATCGGGGGCTGCTCGCCGGACTCGATGGCGCAGTGGGCATTGTGGTTGGCGTATTGCTACTGGACCTGGCCATCTATTGGCAGCATCGTTTGCTGCATGTCGTGCCATTCTTGTGGCGCCTGCACCGCATGCATCACGCCGATGTGGAGTTCGATGTCACCACCGCCGTCCGTTTTCATCCGCTGGAAATCGCGGCATCCATGATCATCAAGCTGGGCCTGATTGCCGTGCTCGGCGTCGCACCTTTGGCGGTACTTGTTTTTGAAGTGCTATTGAACGCCACATCCCTGTTTACGCACACCAATGTGCGCCTGCCTGTACGGCTGGATCACGCGCTGCGCTGGCTTGTCGTGACACCGGATATGCACCGCATACATCACTCGGTGCACGCGGATGAGATGAATAGTAATTTCAGCTTTTCGCTATCGCTATGGGACCGGCTATTTGCCAGCTACCGGCGCGAGCCACGCGACGGCCATGTCGCAATGCAAATTGGGCTTGACCGGTTTCGCGCACGCGAAGACCAGACGTTGCTGCAGCTTTTGCTGAACCCCCTGCGCCCGGACAAGCTCCGGGACGAGACGACTCAGAACTGAACGATCGCGCCGCCGTCCACGTTGAAACCGACGCCGGACACAAAGCGGGCTTCTTCGGACAACAAATACATCGCCGCACTCGCGACTTCTTCGGGTTGACCCAAGCGACCTGCTGGCGCCTTGCCCTCCCAATAAGCTTTGAAATCCGGGTCGTCCATAAACGGTTCGGACATCTTGGTCCAGATCGCACCGGGTTGCAGATAGTTAACGGTGATGCCGTGCTTGCCAAGATCAACGGCCATGCCTTTGCTAAGACCGGCAACCGCATGCTTGGAAGCGCCGTAAATGGCCAGTGCAGGGCCACCCAGATCGGACATGATCGAGCCCAGGTTCACGACGCGCGCCTGGTCGCTTTTTTTCAGCGCTGCTACGGCTTCACGTGACAAACGGAACATCGAGCGGACGTTAACGTCCATGATGGTGTCCCACTGTTCGTCGCTGAGCGTCTCGAAGTCACCGGCAATGGCAATGCCGGCGTTGTTGATCAGAAAATCGAGGCCGCCGAACTGTTTGAGCGCCGCCGCAACAATCGTCGCTGGCGCATCCTCAGCCGTCACATCCATCACCAGGCGGTGAACTGCGTCATGCTCAGCGAACGACGCAGTCAGATCCGCCTCGTTCAGATCGACCGCGACAACGCGTGCGCCGCGCTCGACCAGCGCCTGGGTAATGGCCTTACCGATGCCGTTGCCGGCACCGGTAACAATGGCTGAACGCCCGGCAAACGCCGCGTCGGCGTGCTTACTCACCGCCAAACTTGATGCCACCTTCAACACCAAAGGTGCGTGGTGGGCCGAAGTTTGAGAACGTCCACAGTGCGCCCACGGCCTGAGCGGCCGTCTGGTAGCGATCGTCGGTCAGGTTACGACCGAAGATTGACGCATACTTATTGTCGTCAGCACTGGTCCACGTGACGCTGGCGTTCAAAATAGTGCGCTTCTCAAGCACCGTATCAAACTCCGAACCAATGTCGTCGTTGTAATAGTAGGTGTTCTCGTCTTCGTAATTGAAGTTTGTGTTCCAACGCAGTGATGCGCCGTTGGAAAGATCCGTGTTGTACGTCAAATCAACGCCTGCCGTAAATTCTGGTGCACGCACGACGTCACGGCCGGAAAAATCTTCCAGCACGCCGTCAAGGTTACGGTCGAGCAGGAATTCGTTGTATTCCGTATCGAGGTAACCGACGTTGGCACGCAGCGTCAGGTTATCGAGCAGCAGCGCTGTCATTTCAAGCTCAACACCGCTGGCGTCCACATCGGCCGCATTGAACGTCCGCGTTTCCTGGAACGCCGTACCGGGCAGCGATACAACCGTGCTGCGCTGGAAGTCTTCATAGTTCACGTTGAAGATCGTCGCGTTGACACGTAAGCGATCCGAGAAGTCCACTTTGACACCCAGCTCAATGTTGGTGGCAAATTCAGGATCGTAGGACTGCAGCGGAAAGTTGGTAAAACCACCTGAGCCCGCCTGATCATTGTAGCCGCCGCTCTTGAAACCGCGTGACACGGTCAGGTAGCTGAACACATCGTCGTTAAACATGTACGAACCGATGACACGCCAGGTAGGCTCGCTCCATGAACGTGTTTCACCCTGAACAAATGCCGATGCGAGGCTGAAGTCCGCGCCATCCAGCGGCTCGTTCAAACCGGCCAGACCGCCGGGAATAATGAAACCAATCGGCAAACCTTCACGCGCGGTGTAGCGTTTTTCTTCATCGGTGAAGCGGGCGCCAAAGCCGATCTGGAAGCGGTCATTCACATCCCAGGTCCCGTCCGCAAAGATCGCCGTGGCCGTGGCATCCTGACGGTTGCACAGCAGCAGCGGCGTGTTGTTATCCAGCACGCCCGGGATCGCGGAACCGAAGAACTCGGTCAGGCCAAGCTGCTGCAGCACGCAAAATTCAACGTCGTTCGTCTGATGGAATACACCGGCAACGTAGTTGAACGGGCCATCAAAATCGGAACCCACTCGAGCCTCGAGTTGAAACGTCTGGCGGTTATCGTCACGCGTTGCCGCGAAGAAACTCTCATACGAGGTGCCAAGATATTCGTTTGGCAGGCGCGACTCCTGGTCACGATAGCCGACCACACTGTGGAACGTGTGATTTTCAGTGGCGTATTCCAGATTGAGGTACGCACCGAAAATATCCACGCGCTGACCGTCGCCCAGACCCACGATCGAGCTGTTGTGCAAACCGGCCTGATCCAGCGGATCGCCGCCCGTGATTCCAGGGAAACCCAAAAGCGTAGCAAGCTGCCCTGCGCCCGCTGGTGT
>CAYGSQ010000141.1:0-5516 GCA_964352435.1 uncultured Gammaproteobacteria bacterium
CATCGGCAGTATTCGCCGAGAGTTTCTTGATCATGTCGTCGTGGTGAACCGGCGCCATCTGAAGCGGCTGCTTACAAACTATTTTGTCTACTATCATGACTGGCGCGTGCATCGCTCATTGGACATGGACGCGCCGAATTGTCGAGCCGAACAATCGACCAAGCCGAACAACGTTGTCGAATTTCCCTCGGTGCAAGGCCTGCATCATTACTACCTTCCGAGGGCTGCTTGAATATTCGGGACCCACAGTTTCACGGCCTCGGATGTTACGCCAGCGAATACTCGTGTTGTGATATCGACATCGAGGGTGCTCAAGATTTCGTGCGAGGTTGATGACAGCGGTACTGTACGTGGCTCCCCGTTTTTAGTCTCAGGCAAGTACGCAGTCCGGTTATCAAGACGGACATTCTCCCATTTTAGGCTGACTATCTCGCTCTGTCGCATAGCCGTCTCAAGAGCGAGTTGAACAATTGGGAAAAGTGATGAGTTGCGCGCTGCTTTGCACGCCTCGAACAGCCTGAGCTCCTCGCCAGTCTCGAGTCTGCGGTTTCGCGGGCGACTGTCTCGAGGGTGCCGGATATCTCGGACAGGGTTTCCAACATTAATGCCCCATTCTTTACGCGCAATTTCAAATATGTGTCCAAGCAGCACTAAGTCGCGTTTGACAGTAGCGGAAGACACCTTCTTGAGGCGCTCGTCTCTGTATTGCGCTATATCATTGCCTCGAATTCCCGCGACAAACCGTCGCCCTAGCCCGCAGCGATTCAGCGCATTCAGTCGGTAGTATTCTGAAGAAGCTCCTTTCTTATAGGGCGTGACCTCATTTCGATAGCGTTCAATCAAAACGGCAAGTGTGGTCGTTTCCGCTTCGGCGCAAGAGACAAAAAAGCCCGTGTCCATTTCCGACTCGATCGACCGAGACCAGCGCCTGGCTGCCCCACGACTTCGAAACGTCTTGCTGAGCACTGGATGACCCTTGGCACGGATCTGAGCCTGCCACTGATTGGGTCCACGTTTTCGAATCGCCGCCACTGGATCACCTCGCTTTTGAGAGCTGAGTGTGACAACGCTGTGACAAATGGTCAGTTGTTAACCACAACAGGGGGTGTAGTGGTTCGTAACCGTTTGAATTCATTGGTGGGCGGTACTGGGATTGAACCAGTGACCCCTGCCGTGTGAAGGCAGTGCTCTACCGCTGAGCTAACCGCCCATTCCTGAGGCCGGAATTCTACGGGGCTTTATAGCGGCGGGTCAATGCGCAGGGCGTGTTTGCCGGGGCTTTGCTACAATACCGCGCTTCCCAGCCACGGCTCTCAATACATGTCCATTCGCACGCGCTTCGCCCCAAGCCCAACGGGTGATCTGCACATTGGTGGTGTCCGTACCGCCCTGTTTTCGTACCTTTACGCACGGCGTCATGGTGGCGCCTTTGTGCTGCGTATTGAGGATACGGATCGTGAGCGTTCGACACCCGAGGCGGTCGAGGTCATTCTCGATGGCATGCGTTGGCTGGGACTGACGGAAGACGAAGGCCCGTTCTACCAAAGCCAGCGCGGCGAGCGCTACGGCGACGTGCTTGAGCAACTGGAGAAGTCCGGTCACGCGTACAAATGTTATTGCACACGCGAAGAGCTCGAAGCGCTACGTGAGTCCCAACGCGCCGCAAAACAAACGACGCGCTACGACGGCCGCTGCCGCGCGCGCACCGAGCCACGCGAGGGCGTTGAACCGGTCATTCGTTTTCCCAACCCGGACGAGGGCGCCGTCGTTTTTGACGATTTGGTTCAGGGCTCGATTGCGGTCAGCAACGCCGAGCTCGACGATCTGATCATTGCGCGTTCGGATGGCTCGCCGACCTACAACTTCACGGTGGTCGTCGACGATATCGATATGCGCATCAGTCATGTTATCCGTGGCGATGATCACATCAACAACACGCCCAAACAGATCAACATTATGCGTGCGCTCGATTTCGAGCCGCCGGCCTATGCGCATGTTCCAATGATTCTCGGACCCGACGGTGCCAAGTTGTCCAAACGTCACGGGGCCGCCAGCGTGTTGGCGTATCGCGATGAGGGTTTTCTGCCCGAGGCCGTGCTCAACTACTTGGTCCGACTCGGTTGGTCACATGGCGATCAGGAAATTTTCTCTCTCGAGGAAATGACGGCGCTGTTCGACATAAACGATGTCAACAAAGCGGCCTCGGCACTCAACCCCGAAAAGCTCGAATGGCTCAATCAACATTATATCAAGACGCTGCCACCGCAGGCGCTGGCCGACGCGCTGGCCCAACAGTTTGAACGCGCCGATATTGATGCCGCGGCTGGGCCCGCGTTGGTCGACATTGTCGAACTGTATCGCGAGCGTGCCAAAACCTTGAAAGACTTGGCCGAGGCGGCACGTTGGCTGTATCAAGACGTGGATACCTACGACCCGAAGGGCGCGCGCAAACACCTCAAGCCCCAGGCGGTGCCGGTGATGCGTACGCTGTTGTCGTCATTGCAGGGGCTGGACAGCTGGGATGGCGCCGCCATCGAGCAATGCATCGAAACCTGCATGGCCGAACACGAGGTCAAAATGGGTGCCGTTGCGCAGCCCGTTCGGCTCGCCGTGACGGGCGGCACATTTTCGCCGCCGATGGGCGTCACGCTGGTGACGTTGGGCCGTGACAAAACCCTGGCACGTATCGAACAGGTGATTGCCTGGATCGATGCAAATGTCGCGGACACAGCGAGCTGACTGATACGATGACTCGCCAAATGTCACGTTGGATTGTGCGAGCGGTAGTGTGCATCACCATGTGTGTGCAGACGGCTTCGTTCGCGGGGCCTTACGCGCCGCCCGGCGACGCGTTTTTGCGCCATGACATTGAAATGCTGGCCGATGCAGGTGTCATTGATATTCCGGTTATGACCTGGCCGATGAGCTGGGGCGATGTGTCGCGCGCGATTAGCGGCAAGAAAATCAATGATCAGACGCCGCTCAGTGTGGTGTCGGCACTCACTCGGGTGCGACGCCGTGCACGCGACGAAACGAGCCCCGGCGAACTGCGTTTTGGCTTTGGCGCGGCGGTGGGTGACAACCCGCGTCGTCTGCGCCTGTTTGAAGATACGCCGCGTGCGGACGGTCAGATTACCGGCGCCGCCGAATACGCGGGCGACCGGTTTTTCGGTCGGGCCCAGCTAACATTTGCGGCCAATCCGGATGACGACCGTGAGTTTCGTCCTGACGGGTCCTACGTGGCCGTCGCTCTGGGTAACACCATCATCAGCGCAGGGTGGCAGGAAAAATGGTGGGGGCCGGGCTTTGATGGTGCACTGGCGCTGTCGACCAACGCACGCCCGGTGCCTGGCATCATGATCAATCGCAATTTTAGCGATCCGTTCAAAACACGCTGGTTAAGCTGGATGGGCCCGTGGAACGCCAGTTTTTTTGTGGGTGAAATGGAAGCCGCACGTGGTATCCCTAATGCACGTTTGGCCGGCGGTCGGATTGTGATACGTCCCTTTCCGTCACTCGAGTTTGGCGTAACGCGCACGGCGCAGTGGGGCGGCGAAGGTCGCCCCGACAGTCTGGACACGTTTTTCAATCTGCTGCTCGGGCGCGACAACGTGGGTGACGATGCGTTAACCCGCGACAATGAGCCGGGTAACCAGCTTGCAGGCTTTGACTGGCGCTGGCGCGTCATGGGCGGCACGCGCCCGGTGGTCGTTTACGGCCAGATGATCGGTGAAGATGAAGCGGGCGGCTTTCCCAGCCGCTATCTGGGACAGTTTGGTGTCTCTGTCTCCTCACCGTTTGGCGAAAGAGGCGATCAGGTCAGAGTGCACGCCGAGTTTTCCGACACGACCTGTCAGTTTTACGAATCGAGCAAGCTTTTTAATTGTGCGTATAACAGCTCGCTGTATCCGTCGGGCTATCGCTACCGTGGACGCCCCATCGGGCACTCAAGCGACAATGACACGCGGCAATTCGCGCTCGGAGCGTCGCTGTTCAGGACCAGCGGCGAGCGGTTCAGCGCCAGCGTGCGCTACTCGCAACTAAATCGCGGCGGCGGACGTGACGACAACAACGCGCTGTCCCCGTTGCCTTCAGACTTGATCAACGCGGAATTGACGCATGAACGTGAGTTGTTCGATGCCCGCCTGACGATCGGCGTCGGCGTCGATCAGGCGGATTCGGATGATGGCGGCCTGGACCAAACGGACGTACGGGCCTTTTTGCAATGGAATAGAACATTATGAGAGACCACAGCGCGATTGACCGGTGTTGCCCGGCGCGAGTCTCTCTGTATAAATATAAGAGTGAGACAGTTGATGTTTAGACGTTCTTTTGCTGCGCACTTCAGCGCGATGATTGTGGGTCTGCTGGCGACGTTCGTGCAGTTGCCCGCCGCCGCTCAGGCACTGCCACAGCTCACCGCTGAGCAACAGCAGATGCTCAACAGCCTGCCGCAATCAGAACGCGATGCATTGTTGCGACGTGTCGGCGGACAGGCTCCACGAGCACAGCGCACGGCAACCGATGATCCGGTAGCGCCCACCAGAGTTGCCAATAACGCCACGCCCGAATCCGCAGTCGCCTCAACGACAATGCAAAAGCTCGTGGCAAATGACACGGTCATTGTTCTGCTTGCCGGTGGGGTTGAGTCCGATAGCGACGACGCAAAAGGTGACATCAAGACGCGCGTCAATGTGGGTAACCCGTACGCGCTGGACAAGCTGGGTCAGCTTCAGTTACCCGGCCTGCCCGAAGTTGCTTTGGCAGGTCTTACAGAATCGCAGGCGCTCATTCGGTTGCAGGCTGAGCCGCAACTGGCCAAGTTCACGATCCAGTTTTATCAGCTGCCCGTGGAAGATCCGCGCGGACCTGAGTTAAAACCGTTTGGTTACAACTTGTTTGCGAATAACACCGAACGCTTTTCGTTGAACGGTGACCAGCCCGTGCCCGACGACTACGTCGTGGGTCCGGGCGATACCGTCTATTTGCAATTCTATGGCACGACCAACGGTCAGTATGAGCTTCCTGTCGATCGGGACGGCATGCTCAATATGCCGGAGCTGGGTCCTTTGCAGGTTGCCGGGCTGACGTTTGATTCGTTGCGCGAAGAGATTCGATTACGTGTCAGTGAGCAGTTGATCGGAACGCAGGTCAGCGCGACATTGGGTGCACTGCGTTCAGTTCGTGTATTTCTTATGGGGGACGTCGCAGAGCCTGGTGCGTATCAGGTGAGTGCGTTTGCGACGATGACCAATGTTTTGGCAGCGGGCGGCGGTGTCGCGCCGTCCGGATCGTTGCGCAACATTCAACTCAAGCGTTCGGGTCGCGTCATCAGCACGCTCGATTTGTACGATCTGTTGCTAAAGGGTAATGCATCGAAAGATCGACGTGTAGCCAATGGTGACGTGGTGTTCTTGCCGCCCGTCGGTCCGCGTGTGACGGTGTCCGGCCATCTCACGCGCCCGGCGATCTATGAATTTCGGCGAAATCTCAACGTGTCCGAGGCGATCGCCCTA
>CAYGSQ010000141.1:5526-7368 GCA_964352435.1 uncultured Gammaproteobacteria bacterium
TTGCCAAGTGCGCTTTTGTCCAACGTGCGCGTGCATCGATCGACGCCGGAATCGGGCCTGAACGTTATTGAAATCGATATGAACTCAAGTTCTCAGGCGTCATTTGCGCTTGAGGCGGGTGATCGACTGGTGATAGCCGGACAGTCTGAGCAGCTCGACAATACCGTCGAGCTTGTGGGGCATGTGTATCGCGGTGGTCTGCAGCAATGGCGCAATGGTATGCGTCTGTCCGACGTGTTGGGCTCGCCCAAAGATCTGAAGCCCGAAGCGGACACCGGCTACGTTGTGATCAAGCGTCGGCGTGTGCCGAATGGACCGATTGAAATTTTGTCGGCCGACATTCAGGCGATATGGGACAGGCGTGCACACGAAGACGATGTCGCACTCTTGGCACGCGACGAGATCATTGTCTTTTCGGCCAACGACAACCGCAGTTTGTATTTGAACCCGATTCTCGATTTGCTGCGTTTGCAGTCGGTGGCGGACACGCCTTCGGCAATTGTTCGTGTGGAAGGGCAGGTCAAACAGCCTGGCCTTTACCCACTTGAGCAAGGCATGACGGTTGCGGACCTGGTGCGTGCCGGCGGTGGGCTGTCGGAATCGGCATTTCGTGCGAGCGCTGAATTGACGCGCTATCAATTTAGCGAAAACGGCGAGCGAACGTCCGAGCTACTCGACATCAGTCTGGCCGGTGTCAGCGGCCGAGATGGTGCGGTCAGTCCGCAATTGCGGCCCTTCGACTTTCTCAGCGTCAAGGAAGTCCCGTATTGGGGGGCTCAGAGTTTTGTCGAGGTCCGCGGCGATGTGTCGTTCCCCGGAAAATACTCGATAGGACGCGGTGAAACGCTGTCTTCTGTGTTGGCCCGTGCGGGCGGCGTGACAGAAACGGCGTTTCCGGGCGGTAGCGTGTTTACGCGCGTGGCGCTGCGTGAGCGCGAGAGAGAAAAACTTGAGGAACTGGCATCGCGTGTTGAAAGCGATCTTGCCTCACTGGCCTTGTCCAATCCGTCGCAGGTTGACGCAATCAGTATCGGCCAGGGTCTGTTACAACAAATTCGCACCACGGAGCCGACGGGACGCCTGGTCATCGATATGGCGTCGCTTCTGGACGGCGACAACTCACAGGATGTTCTGGTGCGCGACGGCGATGCGTTGTTCGTGCCTCAGAAAGCGCAGGAAGTGACGGTGATCGGTGAGGTGCAATATGCCACGTCACATTTGTGGAGTGGTGAACTTGATCGCGATGACTACATAGATCGCAGCGGCGGCATCACGGCGCGCGCAGATCGCAAGCGTATTTACGTTGTACGGGCCAGCGGCGAGGTCGTTATTGGCAATCGCTCTCGTTTTTACAACCGTTCGGGCGGCGGTGAAATCCGCGCTGGTGATACGGTCGTCGTACCGCTTAAGACCGACCGGGTGGCGCCACTGGTGTTATGGACCAGCGCAACGCAAATTGTCTACAACCTGGCGATTGCCGCCGCGGCAGTCAGCAGCTTCTGACCGCCATCGTGCTGGCGTTGGTCTCCTGGTTTTTGGTAGAGAAGCCTTGCTTGAAGCGCGAGCGCACTCCCTTGCTAATGCAGGGTGCGTCGCGTGGCTAATCCACGGCGCGTACTGTTTGTTGGCGCCAGGCCCGATTTGCAAAATATGCATGCCGGCGGGCAGGCCACGGCCGCTTTGGGGCTCATCGACTACGCTGAAGCCAACGACATTGAGTTGATCATTATTGATTCGGCGCAGGCGAGCTTTCCGGTGCCCCCGGTGTCTCAGCGTCTGGGTCGGGCTCGCAGTCGTTTGGGCGAGCTGATCGGCCATTTGCGCCGCGGGTCGGTTGACGGC
>CAYGSQ010000141.1:7378-7857 GCA_964352435.1 uncultured Gammaproteobacteria bacterium
GTTGTGCTTTTCTCGAGCGCGGGTCTCAGCTTTTATGAGAAGACACTTTTGGCGTTGGTGTGTCGCATGTTCCGCGTGCCCAGTTTCTTGTTTATGCGTTCGGGCCACTTCATGGCCGATTGTGCCAAGTCAGCATTGCGTCGGCGTATCAACGCGTGGGCGTTGCGCATTCCGCATCGTCTGGGTGTTCAGGGTACGGCGTGGGTGCAGTTCTATCAGGAACTGGGGATTGATAAACGGCGGGTTGAGATCGTTCGCAGTTGGCTGTCGCCGGGCCGCACGGTTGCGTCGCAACCGCGTGTGCCAGGTACCGCAACGGGTAAGCCGCTAGTGTTCGTTTTTGTCGGTTGGCTAGTGCGCAAGAAGGGCGTCGTCGAGCTCCTGGAAGCTGTGGCGAGTTCGAGCGTGTTGCGAACCTGCGAAGTGAAACTGGCCGGCGGTGGTGATTTGCAGGAAGAATCCCAAGCGCTGGTTGAGCG
>CAYGSQ010000142.1:0-7807 GCA_964352435.1 uncultured Gammaproteobacteria bacterium
CAGCGCGAAAAATGGTCAGAAATAATTCAGCGAATTAGCGGAACAGGACACTAGCATAGCGCGGGTGGAATTTCGTGCCGCAAGACGCTGGCCGCCCACGGCTCCCGCCGAGCCGCGAAACAAAACCTCACAATTGACCGACCAAATGAGCGCCGCTTACGGTTGTATAGCAGGCGCCCGCACTCTACCCTCACCGGCAGGTAGAGCGCTCGTATTGAGCTGACTCACCACACCGGAGTTCCAACATGCCCCGAGGTAAGCAAGCCGCGCGCTGCGCGAGCCATCAAGTGCGCAAATGCGTGCAACCAAACACGCTATTGCCTTTCGATGATCCCAACTATGAAGCGCCGTCGCCAGATGACGTGCGTGCCGCGCTAAAAGCGTTGGATCTAACCGGCGCTGCCGCCGGCACGCTGCTGGGTGTGGATGGCCGTACCATTCGCAAGTGGACGGGCGGCGAGCGTGAGATGCCTTACGCTGCCTGGCGCCTGCTTACCGTCACTTCAGGAAAACAAATTGTGGATAGACTTTGCGACGTTCAGATCCCGTGGGCACGTTTGCGTCCGGAGGGCTTTCAGTGGGTTCCCTGCTCTATCTGCGGGCGATTCAGTGACGAGACCATTGCATCGGTCGTAATCAATCAGGTGGAGTTCTTCCTGGTGCGATGTCTCGACTGCGACATCGTCTGGCGCAACCCGATACCTGATGCAGCGTTTTTGGATGACTTGTATGCAGACGAGTACTACAAAGTCGATGAAAGCCTGAAGTTCCAGGTCGGTATTGCCGATTCAACCGAGCAACACGCCGTTGATCGACAAAATGCCACGCACAAAGAAGTGGAGCGCTGGATCAAAATGGGTATTACGCCGGCCGATAAAAACGGTCAGGCCAATACACTGCTTGAGATTGGCGGCGGCCGCGGCTATCTCCAGCGCGCAGCAGAAGAAGCCGGCTGGAAGACCACCGGTCTCGAAATCTCATCTCACGGACTGGCGGGTTCGATCAAAAACGACATCCGCGTGCTGCCGGTACCGTTGGAAGAACTGCTAAAGATACTGCCTTACGAACGCTACTTTGATGTCGTAGCCTTTTTCGACTTTCTGGAACACATTCCCGACCCCGGCCTCGTACTGAGAACGGTCCGAAAAATGCTCGCTGATGACGGCTGGGCCGTTGTGCGGATACCCGCAGACGGTGACGACCCACAGTTGCATCACGTGGATCACATTTGGCACTTCACTGAAGCATCCATCTACCGGCTGTTCGAAAAAGAAGACTTCCGGGTTGAAAAAATCTGGCCGAGCGGCACGTTTGTCCAGCCTAAATCAGGTCACAAGATTGAGAACCTGACGGTCTTCGCCCAAAAGGCCGCCCGGAAGTAGACGACGGTTAGATAGCCGGCGCAGGTTCAGCAGGTTTTCGCCCGCGCAACGTACCCAAATATTGGGCATACGGGTTTGCCTCGTAGCGCAGCTTTGCGATGGCCTCTTGCACACGCAGTCGCGTGCTGTCGCGCACGTGCGGGTGTTGGTTCGCTACACGTGACACGGTCTTGATGGACACGCCAGCCAACCGCGCGACATCGCTGATGGTGGCCCGGGCCTGATCGTTACTTTGAAGTTGCATAGTTATCAAGCCTCCCGCGCAAACGCGGTCCGCAGACGCGCGAATACTGAATTGAGCCCGCCTTGACGGCGTGGGCTTTGGTGGAAACGACGGGCTGGCACGATGGGCATGGCCATACACATGGCAGCCGCCCTCAAGCCATGCTTATGCAGCAAAAATGCTTCATTCCGCGATTCGGTATTGTTCGACATTGTCTCTTCTCCTTTGAAGAAACTGACTCTAAATTTGTCTACTCGAAATTAGTGGCTTCAGCACTGACTCACAAACGAAAAAAGGTAGTTGCTCAGATGAGAAAAACTCATCTCAAATCAGCTCAGGATGGCCGCATTTGGTCAAAGATTGGCCTGAGGTGAGGTTAGACAGGGGCACTTGCAAGGTCATTGAACCGCACGGTTTTGGTGCGCCATCAAATTCATAGTCGCCCCGCCTTGCTGTATCGTTCGCCGGACACGTTTATTTGCAGGGCCATGACGCGCTATGTCGGACCAAACAGTACAGCCAGACGGTTTTTCAAGATCGAGCGGAGTCGTTTCGCAACGGCGCTCCGGCTATCAGACGCCGGGCCACCCACAGCTGCTCGGGGCCGATTTTTCCGGTTTGAGCCACGCTGACAAAATTGCACTACTCAGGGGCATTCTTGGCAAACAGATTCACGGTATTTCGTTCAGTCCCTATATGGATGGCCAGGAGCCCGGCGTCGAAATTGACGCCGATCAGATTCGCGAGCGCATGGCTGTAATCGAGCCATACACGCGCTGGGTGCGAACATTCTCGACGGTTGAGGGCAATCAGGCGGCGCCACGTATCGCCAAAGAAATGCAGCTCAAGACCATGGTCGGTGTGGGGTTATCGGATGATCTGGAAAAAAATGAAATTGAGCTGGCCAACGGGATCGAGATTGCGCGAGCAGGCCACGCCGATATCCTCGCCGTCGGCAACGAAATACTCCTGCGCGAAGACCTCAGCGAAGATCAGCTCATCGACTACATTGAGCGCGCCCGCCGTGCGGCCCCGGGTGTGCCCGTAAGCTACGTCGACGCCTATTTTCTGTTTGAGAACCACCCGCGTGTTGCGGATGCCTGCGACGTGCTCCTCGTGAACTGCTACCCGTTCTGGGAAAGCTGCCCGGCTGAATATGCCGTGCTGTATATGAAAGACATGTACCGACGCGCCCAGGCCGCCGCGAAGGGCAAAAAAGTCATCATCTCGGAAACCGGATGGCCCAATATCGGCACGCCGTTTGGCGCCGCCGTACCGTCAGTGGATAACGCTCTGGAATACTTTATTAAGACGTATCAATGGGCCGCAGAAGACGGCGTCGACATTTTTTACTTCTCGTCGTTTGATGAGTCCTGGAAGGTGGGCGATGAAGGAGATGTGGGCGCGTACTGGGGCTTGTGGGACACCAAAGGGCAGCTCAAGTATGGGTAAGAATCTGATGTTGGAACACCTGGGCATCGAGTATGGCAACGCGATCTGCTATTCGGGCTACCGTGAGGGTCAGTCTGCGGTGGACGGTACTTACCCGTCGTCTGAACAGATATTGGAAGATCTGCGACTACTTGAGAACAAGTGGCAGTATCTTAGAATGTACGACTGTAGCGTGCACGCACAACGCGTGCTCGACGTAATTGCCCGGGAGCAACTGCCTTTCAAAGTCATGCTCGGGGCCGACATGCGTGCCGAGCTCAGCAATCCAAATTGCCCCTGGGGCGCTGACTTTCCCGACGAGACACTGCAAGCGAACCGTGACGCCAATGACGTGGAAATTGGCGAGCTGATCAAGCTCGCGGCAAGCCACCCGGCCATCGTATTCTCGGTCTCGATTGGCAATGAGGCGTCGGTCGACTGGACCGATCATCTGGTCCCCGTAGAACGGTTGGTCGAGCACGCGCGTCGCGTCAAGGCCGGCATCTCGCAACCCGTCACATTTTGCGAAAACTACGTACCCTGGACAGACAAGCTTCAACCTTTGGTCGAAGTTATCGACTTCATATCACTGCATACCTACCCGGTCTGGGAATACCACACCGTCGATACCGCGATGGATTACACGCGCGAAAATGTACGCCGCGTTACTGACCGCTACCCGGACACGCCGCTGGTGATCACCGAAGCCGGCTGGACGACCAATTCGAATGGTCGTGGTATCCAGCCCGAGAACGCGTCGGCGGCGTTTCAGGCACGCTATTGCCGCGAGCTCCTGGAATGGAGCCGCGCCGAGAATATAATGACGTTTGTATTTGAGGCCTTTGACGAACCGTGGAAAGGTTCGCCGGATCCGATGGAGCCGGAAAAGCACTGGGGGCTGTACACCGTGGACCGGGCCCCCAAACCCGTGATGGCGGCATTGGTCCCGGCCCTCAACGCGGCCTGAGAAAGGGCAATGTCGGCTGTTTTACCAGGCTTCCAAAAGAAAGAAACGGTAGGGCAACCAGGCGGCCGAATGGGCAGCAAAATTTAGCCATACAAACTGGGTCGCGGCGTAATACCCGATGATGCCAACGACCAGAACCTCATTGCGACCGCCCTTCTTGCCTAGCACGTCAGGTAAGTAGGAAAAGACCACTAATTGGAGTGGCAACATATAGAGCGCAACGCGATCTACGGCCGTCGACGCCTGTGTAACGATGAACACGGCCAACAGGGCCAGCGAGATAATCGCAAACCATTGCCACAACAACGCCTCTGCTTTGACGAAATCAAAGCGACGACGCCAGAAAAGTAGAATGGCGGCCGGCAATGCATTCATCACAAGACGGATCATCGCACCCTGCGATTTGAATAGCTCGGTCTCAAGATAGTTGGTCCTGAGTGTCTCAACGGAATCTTCCAGCAGCAGAAAATAGGCCGCAGCGGCCACCACGCCCACCCACAGACCAGTCCAATAGCGGTTGCGCGTCGAGGCGACGGCGGCTATCGGCAACAATATGACGGCCGACTTGTGAAACGTCGCGCCGAGAATCACCCAAAAAACAAACCACCCCGTGCGCCGTCGACCCAGCGCCACAAGCCCAAACATCGCCAGTCCAAGCGCGATGCCCTGACGGCTGTAACCCATTGCCACCACAATCACCAAATACGGAATCGCCACGGCCAATGCCAGCCATGGCCGTGGCAGACTCCTGCAAAAGACAGCCAGCCCGCTTGAGAAAATCACGCCGCCAATCAAGTTGACGCCGTAGATGTCCCAGTCCATGTACGCACTGAGCCAATTCAGAAACTGATAGCCGGGGTCATTGCCTTGCAGGATGCTGCCCACGGGCGCATAGCGCGCCTCATAAACATAGCGCACATAATTGACCCAGTCGGCCCCCACTTCGATTCGAAACCCGATCAGAAGCGACAACAGAATCACGGCCAGTATCCAGGCGCCGTCAAGCCTGACGGAACGCATACCCGTCGCCCTGTGTGCGACATGCTGACGCGCAGACAATGCCGCCAGCGCCGCGAAACAAAACATTAGCCAGTAGGGCCACATATCAAAGGCTTACTCAGAAATAAAAAACGCCGGTATGCACGAACGTCTTATCGACTTGGCTGACCGACCGCTGCTATCAGTATACGCCGCTCTTGCCAGGCAAGCAGACCAAACATTGTTAAACTGCCGCGTGAAAACCTGCCCGGTGAGCACAAACACGCGTAGTATGACGATCAGGTTTTACCGCGAATACTTCATCTTTTTAGCGCACTCCGGTGGTCCGGAGCTGATCCACAAAAATTGAACAAATGCCCGCCAGTACTATGCAAAAGGTCGTCTGCTTTTTTATCAACAATATTTCCAATTCCGGGGGCACGGAACGCGTCACGAGCCTGATCGCCAATCAATTGAGCCGCAACGGCTACACCGTACTCGTCATCTCATTGTTCTCAAAAAATGGCCAGCCCTTTTTCCAACTCGATTCCAGTATCGAGGTAAACACCGTCTTCGATAAGCCAATCCGCGGCGCTTACAGCTTCCCGCTCGTTTTTCTACGCCTTGGAAAACTGCTGAGGCGCAAGAACGTCGACGTTTTGATTAACGTTGACGCGATATTGGCATTTTATTCTGTCCCGGTTTGCGCACTGCCCGGCAACAAGCTTCGCAATATCTGTTGGGAGCATTTCAACTATCACACGTCCCTCGGTAAGAAAATCCGAACGTTCGCGCGAACGCTCGCCGCCCGCTATTGCGATGACATCGTTACGCTCACACAACGAGACAGCTCTTTCTGGACTGCCAGCAACGCCAATATCAAGAACATTGTCACGATTAACAATCCGGCGCCCGCCGCCCGCACATCGTCTGACACACCGCGGACGAACACGAAGACCCTGCTCGCTGTCGGCCGGCTCACATACCAAAAGGGCTTTGATCTTTTAATCAGCGCATTTGGCCTGGTCGCGCAACAACGACCGGATTGGGTTCTGCATATCGTCGGTAACGGAGAGGAACACGAAGCGCTTTCGCAACAAATTATTCAGAACAACTTGACCGATCACATTTTGCTGCTACCCGCCACCCCAAACATTGATGCCCTCTATCAGGCATCAAGTCTCTATGTCATGAGCTCGCGATTTGAAGGCTTGCCGATGGTGCTTCTCGAGGCGACGGCCGCCGGCCTGCCGGTCGTATCATTTGATTGTGATACCGGTCCAAGCGAAGTCATTACGGAGGATTTTGGCTGGCTTTGCACACCGAACAATGTTGACGCACTGGCCGAGGCCCTCTTGCATGCGTTCGAGCAATGCGATGATCCTGCGACCTATCAACGGCTGTGCGACGCAGCGGCCGCGAGCGCCAGCCGTTTTTCGATTGAAGCGGTCATTGAAAAGTGGCTGAGGCTCTTACAAACATGAAAATATGTCTGGTCATCACTGGCCTCACGATGGGCGGTGCGGAACGTCAGGTGTGCGATCTGGCGGACCAGTTTGCGTCAATGGGCCATGACGTACTACTTGTTTCGCTGAACAAAGACCCGGTTGTCCTGCCCCGATCCGCGCGCGTTCACCTGTCGCATCTATTTCTGAAGAAGACGCCGCCTGGTTTGCTGCTCGGGTTTTTCCAACTTCGCAAGGCGATCCGAAAGTTTGGCCCGGATATCGTCCACGCCCACATGATTCACGCGAACATCATGTGTCGCATGCTGCGCATCGTCACACCCATGAAGGTCCTGATTTGCACAGCGCACAACACCAACGAAGGTGGCAAGCTGCGGGAGCTGCTCTACCGCTATACAGACAGACTCAACACCGTCGCCACAAATGTGACGCAGGAGGCTGTTGATGCTTACATTGACAAGAGAATATCGTTTCCGGGTCGCATGATCGCCGTCGCCAATGGCATCGATACGCAAAAATTTCAGTTCTCGGCCGACCATCGCGCCTCAATTCGAGAATCGCTCGATTTGACCGAAGAAAGTTTCCTGTATCTGTCCGTTGGCCGCCTGGAAGAACAAAAAGACTACGCCAACCTGATCCGCGCATTTTCGCTCGTATGCGAGCGCACTACCGAGCGACCGGCGCGCCTCGCAATCATCGGCGATGGCACGCTTCGCGCGGCATTGGCATCACAGGTCGAGCGCGCAAGTCTGTCTGACCGGGTTGTCTTTATGGGCAACCAATTCAATGTACATGAGTGGATGTCAGCGTGCGACGCTTACGTATTGTCATCCGCATGGGAGGGGTTTGGGCTGGTGGTTGCCGAAGCCATGCTGTGTGAACGCGTGGTGGTGGCAACGGATTGCGGCGGGGTAAAAGAAGTGCTGGGTCACCATGGTTTCTTGGTTCCACCTCGATCGCCAGATTTGCTCGCGCAGGGTATGCACGAAGCAATGCATCTGGACAGTGAAACGGCCGCGCAGTCAGGCTGTGACGGACGAACCCATGTTATGAATCACTATGCGCTCGAAGCCGTCGCGAAGCGGTGGACAACCATCTACGACGGCTACCTCGGCGTCAAATCCTAGGGCTTACTGCCTGACGGTATGCGTGCATGTTCCTCGAACAAATACGCGCTGTTCGGGCGCTTGCTCGCCAGCTGCGATTTATAGAGTGCCGTAATGCGTTCAATGCGGTTGTGAATCTGGTATCGCTCGACCACTTTTTTCCGTCCATTGGCACCCATCCGCGCGCGCGTTTCTTCCGAGTCCAGCAATTTGATAATACTATCAGCTAAATGCTGATCGTTGTTCGCGTCGAA
>CAYGSQ010000143.1:0-562 GCA_964352435.1 uncultured Gammaproteobacteria bacterium
CTACTCATGCAGCTCCAAGCAAAGTACCTGAAGAACTAACAACGGGAGCGACGACCGTCGCTCCCGCTTTATTTTACTTAGCGACCGTCGCGACCGGGGCCCGGGCGTGGCGTGCTTGGACTAGACGAGAATATCGTCTTGGTCGATCCACGGTTTACCGAGCTGCTTGGCGGACGTTCCGTGGCCGGCTTGGGTGGCGGCGCCGGTTTAGGTGCGGGTGCACTGGCGACACTTGGCGTCGGGGCCGAAGGCTTGGGGGCCGTCGACTTAGGCGCATCAGGTGCTGCATTTTGTGCAGGCCGAGGGTTCGCGTCAGGCTGCTTACGCGGCGGTGATGGTGCATCGCCCGCGTCGCTGCGGTTGCTCTGCGGCTTGGGTCCATCGTTGCGTGGCGCTGCCTGATTGCTGTCGGTCTTCGGCCCGTCGTTGCGCGCCTCGGTTGGACGTTGATTGTCTTGCTGGTTGCCATTGCGCTCGCCACCGCCACGTTGGCCGTTGTTGCCACCGCGATTCTGGTTTTGACTTGCACGTTGTTGCACTGGCTTCTCTGCCATGTTGCCAT
>CAYGSQ010000143.1:572-7766 GCA_964352435.1 uncultured Gammaproteobacteria bacterium
GCCATTGGCTTCCTTGGGCGCCGCCTGGTTGGCATTCCCGTCGGCCTGATTTCCCTGGTTCTGATTGTCTTGGGCATCTGTCCGATTATTCTGATTGCGACCGCCGCGACGACCGCGACGCCGGCGTCCGCCGCGCTGTGACCGTGATTTGTTCTCGCCGTCCTCAGTCTTGTTGTTGTCGGCGGCATCTTTGGGGCCACGCGGCGTTTTCGGCCGCTCGTCATTGGCTGCCTTGGCCTGACTCTGGTTTTGGTTCTGATTTTGCTGGCCAGGGCGACCGCGATTGTTGCGCTCGTCACGACCACCCGTGCGCCGTCCACGCCGCGGATTGCGGCTTTGTCCACCACGTGCACGTTGCTGATTGTTGCCATCGCGCGGCGTGCCGCCGCGTGGCCCGGACGGGATTTTCTTGGCCGGGGCAGGGGCCGGTTCAGGCGCGGCTTCAGGCTCGGGCTTGAAGATGCCGGTGATTTTTTTCCACAGCGAGGGCTGGCCTTCGGTCGTGACGGCAGCCGCTGCGGCAGCGGCCGGCTTGGCAGCGGCGACCGGTGCGGCGGGTTTGGGAGCAGGCGTCGGTGGCGCGATGTCACGGACAGCGGGCTGCTCTGGTGTTGGAATTTGCGGTGCGCGGGATGGCGGCGCCTCGTCTTCTTCGGCGGCCACGGCTGCGACGTCGTAGCTCGCGCCCATGTTTTCGTCGAGTTCGGTCTCGTCGTCGCGGACCCGTTTGATTATATAATTCGGCGTTTCAAGCTCTGCCGTTGGCGCAATGACGACATCGAGCTCACTGCGTCGTTCAAGACTGTTGACGGCCTCACGTTTTTCGTTAAGCAGGTAAGAGGCCACATTGATCGGTGCGCTGACAATGACTTTGGCCGTGCGATCTTTGCGCGCTTCTTCGCCGATCAGGCGCAGAATTGCCAGCGCGAGTGATTCGATGTCGCGAATGGAACCGTGACCCTTGCAGCGCGGGCAGACAATGGCACTGGACTCGCCCAGCGACGGACGTAGCCGCTGACGCGACATTTCCAAAAGGCCGAAGCGTGAGATGCGCCCAATCTGAATACGGGCCCGGTCCATTTTAACCGCGTCGCGCAAGCGATTTTCCACTTCGCGCTGGTTGCGGCTTTGATTCATGTCGATGAAATCGATAACGATCAGGCCGCCCATATCGCGCAGACGCAACTGACGCGCAATTTCCTCCGCGGCTTCTAGGTTGGTGTTGGGGGGCGTGGTTTCAATATCGACGCCGCGTGTGGCGCGTGCCGAGTTGATATCGATGGATACCAGCGCTTCGGTTGGGTCGATCACGATGCTGCCGCCGGACGGCAAATGCACCGTGTGGGCAAAGGCCGATTCGATCTGGCTTTCAATCTGAAAGCGTGTGAACAGCGGCGTGGGATCCGTGTAGCGTTTGAGCTTGCGCACGTTGTGCGGCATCGCCCGGTCCATAAACTTTTTGGCTTCATCGTAAGTCGACTCGTCGTCGACGATGATCTCGCCCATGTCATTGTTGAGATGGTCGCGCAGGGCCCGGATGATGGCGTTGCTTTCCTGATAGATCAGGAACGGCGCAGGCTGTGACGAGATCGCGGCCTCAATGGCCTGCCAGACACCCATCAGGTAATCCATGTCCCATTTGAGTTCTTCAGTGCTGCGACCGACGCCGGCGGTGCGCACGATGATGCCCATGCCATCCGGAATTTCCAGCGCGGCAAGCGCATCGCGCAGCTCGTTACGGTCGGCACCCTCAATCCGTCTCGACACGCCACCGGCGCGCGGATTGTTTGGCATCAGGACGATAAAACGGCCGGCCAGACTAATAAATGTTGTGAGGGCAGCGCCCTTGTTGCCGCGCTCTTCCTTCTCAACCTGCACCACGATTTCCTGTCCTTCTTTCAGGACATCGCGGATGTTGACCTTCTTGCCACCTTCGGGCTGGGTGCGGAAATACTCGCGTGAGATCTCTTTTAGCGGCAGAAAACCGTGGCGATCAGAGCCGTAGTTGACGAAGGCGGCTTCGAGGCTGGGCTCGATGCGGGTGATCTTGCCAAGATAAATGTTGGCTTTTTTCTGTTCCCGTGAGGGGACTTCGATGTCCAGATCAAAGAGCTTCTGACCATCGACCATAGCGACCCGCAGCTCTTCTGGCTGCGTCGCGTTGACTAACATGCGTTTCATTTTTATCCCTGTTTTTTTAAGTAACAGGGCCGGTTACGCTATCCGAAAGCCAAGGGCGGGGAGGTGATCATCCATCGACGTCCAGGTCCTGTGCCTGCGCTCTCAAAGGGGCGCGGTGGCAAAAGGGTGCAGACGTTCGGGGTGCGCCATGAACGGAACAAGGTGCTCCGCGTTGCGCGTTGAAAACGATGTATGTACCTGCGCGCAGCGAGAATCTCTGCGCGCATCCCGCAGCGCGCGAGTCGCGCTGCTGGCTTTCGGGTCGAACCGACCCGATGAAAAATTGGTAAACGAATGCTTCGGCCACAGGCGATTAGCGAGAACATAGCCGCGCATACGGTGAGCCCGAGGAGAAGAAATTCGATCGAAGCGGCTTCCAAAGAAAAGAGAAAGCGCTTTATTTGTGTTAACACCCCAGTAATATAGCAACCCCGTTTCGGTAGATCAATGAGTTGCGTGACAATGTCCGACCCCACCAAGCCCGCCTCCAAGTCCCGTCTCGTGACCGTCGATTCGGAGACAGCTGGCCAGCGTATCGACAATTTTTTGGCCCGCTATCTAAAGGGCGTCCCGCGGCCGCGGCTTTATCGCGCTATTCGCAAGGGGGAGGTACGGGTCAACAAAGGCCGTATTAGCCAGACCTATCGCGTAAAAACCGATGATGAGGTACGTATTCCGCCTATTGGCGGCGGCCTTGAGAAGCGCCCCGTCATGGCGTCCGACTTTGATTGGTTTCCGCATATTCTCGATCAGGACAAGTATTTCCTGGTGATCGACAAGCCATCGGGCTGGGCGGTCCACGGCGGCAGCGGGGTCAGCAACGGGGTGATTGAGTCACTGCGTGCCAATCTGACGGATCAGCATTATCTGGAATTGGCGCATCGGCTGGATCGTTCGACCAGCGGTGTGCTGGTCGTGGCCAAGCGGCGCAGCGCGCTGCGTGCTCTGCATGCGGCACTGCGCGAGGGGCAGGTCACCAAGGAATACCTGCTACTGGTCAACGGTGATTGGCAGCTGGGTGATCACCTGGTAGATATGCCGCTGGACGTCAATCAGCGCCGCGGAGGCGAACGGGTGGTGCAGGTGGCGGCGGATGGCGCCGCATCCTCCACGCGCTTTGCTTTGTGCGAAAGCTACGGCGACGTCAGTCTGGTGCGGGCAACGCCTGCAACCGGCCGCACGCACCAGATTCGTGTGCACGCCGCTTACGCCGGGCATCCCATATTGGGCGACACGCGTTACGGCGATGAGCAGGCCAACAAGCAGATTGCCAGGCACGGACTCACGCGGCTGTTTCTGCATGCCGCGTCATTGGCGTTCGAGTTTCCGGAGGGCTTTCCGCGGCATTTCAGCTCGCCGCTGCCGGACGATCTGCGCAGCGTAATTGATCGCCTGGAGAAACGCGGACGCAAACGTTCTCCGCGCGCCATTCAACGAGCCTGGCGTCAGGGCAACCGATAACCCGCTACGCGTAAGGCCTTAGCCACCCAGATCAGCGGCAGCCCGATCAGGCCGGTTGGGTCACGGGCTTCAAGATGCTCGAACAGCGTGATCCCGAGCCCCTCCGCTTTGAAGCTGCCGGCGCAATCGAGCGGCTGCTCTGCGTCCACATAGCGTTCGATTTCAGGCGTGCTGAGGGTGCGAAAAGCGACCCGGGTGACGTCCATATGCTGGAGAATTCGCCCGGGCGTGTGCACGGCGACGGCCGTGAGAAAAGTGACGTCGCGGCCCGAGGCGCGCGAAAGTTGCGCAATAGCCGCTTCGCGGGTCCCGGGCTTGCCAATCGTGTGCCCCCCGAGTGTGGCGACCTGGTCCGACCCGATCACCACCGCATCGGGGTGGGACAACGCAATGGCGGCCGCCTTGGCGCGTGCCAAGCGGGCAGCCAAAACGCCCGGATCTTCGCCTGCTACGGCTGTTTCATCCACGTTTGGGGCTGCCTGGTCGAACGGCAGACCCAGTCGCTGGAACAGGGCGGCACGGTAGCGTGAGGTGGACGCTAGGATCAGGTTGGGAGAGTTCATCCGGGGACCTTATGGCAAGGCGGTCATGTTGTTTTGACAGGCATTTCCAGAGTCATCTATTATGGCCGGCTTATGTCTGTGGCCCTAAGCGATTCGATCGATCTGTCACGCGAGTCGGTACAGGGGCTCAGGCTTACGCAAAGCGTGAGTCTGTCCCAACTGCCGAGGCTTGTCGAGGCACTGCGCGCGGGGCACGAGCTGCCCGCTGATGCGCTGTGCGCTAAGGTGCAGTGCCATGTCGAGATCGGCAACGACGGCGATAAGGGTGTCGTGGTTCGCGCCAGGATTAGCGCGCCACTGACGACAACCTGTCAGCGTTGCCTTGGCCCGATGACATTTACGGCGACATTGTCGCCGAAGTGGCGCAGCGGTAAGCTGCCGGACGGAGATTTTGAACTGGGCGGTGAGCCAATTCGGCTTATCGACTGGGTAGAAGATGAGTTGTTGCTCGCTTTGCCGGCGATCCCCAAACATGCGGATCGCGCGGATTGTGAGGCCAGCACGACGGAATATTTGACCGCGAGCGATGAGGTGCCGATGCGCACACCGTTCGCGGACCTGAAGAAGATGTTGGACGAACGCAAAGACTAATCACGCGTCCGCCCTGTGAGTTTTGGTTTTACTAGGAGTTTCTGATCATGGCTGTACAAAAAAGCCGCACCCCACCGTCGCGTCGCGGCATGCGCCGTAGTCACGATTCGTTGAAGGGTGCCACCCTGTCTATCGACCCAACCAGCGGCGAAACGCACCTGCGTCATCGCATCACGCCCGACGGTTTTTACCGCGGCAAGAAAGTGATCAACACGCCGATGGACGACGATATCGAGGAATAGGGCGCTCGCGCCTTCGTTCAGGTTCAGACTGAGCGCCAAACGCCACGTGCTGTTCAGCCCGTGGCGTTTTTTTTGCTCCTGACGCCATTGGCGATTTGGACGGTGGGTCAGCTACACTCGGGTAATCTTATTGTTATGTCTGCAGAGGGCAAGCCACTCGTGTACTCCAGAATTTTGGGCACCGGCCATTACCTGCCGAAAAAAGTGCTGACCAACTTTGACCTTGAAAAAATGGTCGACACCTCTGACGAGTGGATTCGCACACGTACCGGCATCGAGCGGCGCCACGTGGTCAGCGCTGGAGAGACCAATTGCGATCTTGCTGAAGGCGCGGCGCGCGCGGCGATGGAGGCCGCAGGCGTCGGCCCGGAGGATATTGATCTGGTCATTGTTGGGACCACCACGCCCGATCAGGTGTTTCCCAATATGGGCTGTTTATTGCAGCAACGTCTCGATATCCACGGGTGCCCGGCTTTTAGTCTCGAGGCCGCCTGCACCGGCTTTATCTATGCGCTGTCGCTGGCCGACAAGTTCGTGCGCAGCGGCGAGGCAAAACGGGCGCTGATCGTCGGTTGTGAGACGCTGACTTCAATGGTCGACTGGACCGATCGCGATACCTGCGTGCTGTTTGGTGACGGCGCCGGCGCCGTTGTGCTCGGTCCTGACGAAGAGCACGGCATCCTGCGTACCCACTTGCATGCAGACGGTAAATACAAGGATCTGCTGTATTTTCCATCCGGTGTGTCGAAAGGCTTCAATGACCTGAAATCCGGCCTCGATCACATCCAGATGAAGGGCAATGAGGTGTTCCGGGTGGCCGTCAATACATTGGGCCGCGTGGCGCGTGAAACGCTCGAGGCCGCAGGCATTGAGCAGGAAGAGTTGGACTGGCTGGTGCCACATCAGGCCAACATTCGGATTATCGCCGCGACGGCCAGGAAGCTGGGTTTACCGATGGAGAAGGTCATTTTGACCGTGCAAGACCACGGCAATACCTCGACCGCGTCAGTGCCGATGGCGCTGGACGTGGCGGTACGAGATGGTCGGATTCAGCGGGGCCAGCTGGTGCTGATGGAAGCGTTCGGGGGTGGATTTACCTGGGGCAGCGCACTGATGCGCTATTGATACTCAGCGTTTGACCTGACGTTTCCAGACGGAAAAGGGGTCCCAGCTTTCGCGTTGTTCAACTGACTCGGGCGCTATGCTGGCGGCGGGTGACGTATCATTCGGGCGCACCTGAGAAGCCCACACCTGATAGGGATGCCACTCTGCATGTTCTTCAGTGACGCGTACGGACGCAACGGCGGCGCTAGATTTCGACATAACAAGATACCCAAAACTTTTTTTTTGGGACGCAGATGCGTCGTTATTGGCTTAAGCGTAGTCGGTTTTCGAAAAAGTTAACGTGACCCAGTTCACATTTTGCATTGTAGTGACCAAAAGTTGCAATTACGTTAAACACAATAATAATATAAAAATCATTGATTTATAGTGCATTCCTGATCTTGAGTATTACTGATTTTGCGATGGTTGCCGCCGCAGCAGCCCATACAGGCTGATGCCAAGCCAGGCTGTTTCTATGGCGATCGCCGACACGTTGGGCGCGAACCATAACGACACAAGAATCAGCGCAGCGCCCAGCGCGTTGGCTGCGCTAAACCGTCGGTCTCGTGGCTCAATGCGTCCGGTCTGCAGGAGACCGTATGCGATGAGAATCAGGCCTACCCCGAGTAGGCCCAGCAGGTCGGGAGTGGTCACAGGTTTTGCCTCTGGAGTTTGACTTGACTGTAAAAAAACCGAATTCTTCGGTTTAAATCGGTCGCCTAATAACCATGATCCCACACCAAGCAAGATTCCAGTGCACGCCGTAACGTCCCATCGACTATTTGTCCCCGTGGTCGGCGCACTCGTGTTTTTACTCGTCGCGGTTGGCTGGTGCGTGCCGCATACCGTCCGCGCGATCGAAGCGGACATCTATGAGCGCGCTGCACTGGTCGTGGCGGACACGCCGCAAATTTCGGTGGCGATTGAAGGTCAGGATGTCTTGGTGAGTGGTACCGCTGCCACGCGCGCTGCTGTAGATGCTGTGATTGAAGAGCTTAGCGAGCTGCGCGGCGTGAATACGGTCACCGACGAGGTCAGTGTCGCGGCGGCGC
>CAYGSQ010000144.1:0-7695 GCA_964352435.1 uncultured Gammaproteobacteria bacterium
GCAATGTACTGGTCGAGGATGGCGGTCGCGTTCGCTTGCTCGATTTCGGCATTGCCAAAGTGCTGGAAGCCCACGGCGAAGACAGCTCCCTCACGCAACTGGCGCAGCGTCCGGTAACACCCGCCTTCGCAAGCCCGGAAATGCTGCGCGGAGAACCGGTCGACGTGACGACCGACGTCTACTCGCTCGGCGTCTTGATGTACCTGCTGCTGGGCAAGCAACTGCCGCTGTCCTATGACGGCATGACGCTGACCAAAATGCACGCTCATGCCAGCGACAGCGCGCCCGTCCCGATCAACCAGATCAATCGGGCACTGCCGGCGGATCTCGAAGCGATCGTCAGCAAGGCGCTTGGCAAAACACCGGACGAACGCTACCCATCGGTCGAGAGTCTGGCCAATGATATTCGACGCTTCCTCAGTGACATGCCGGTGTCGACCAAAGCGCCATCTACGTTTTATCGTGCCCGCAAGTTTGCCGCGCGACATTGGTTCGGGCTGGCATTTACTGGCTTTGCGGCGGCATCGCTGGCGACACTGGCAGGCGTTGCGCTGCACTCTGCCGTCAAGTCCAAACAACAGACGCGTCAAATTGCTCTTGAACGCGACAAAGCGCAGCAGACCAAGGCGTTCTTGCTCAGCATTTTCGAGGTCTCGGGGCCCGACCAGTCCAAGGGCGAATCGATCACCGCGCTCGAACTACTGGATGAAGGGACGCAACGCATAGAAGACGAACTTGCGGACCAACCCGCCGTGCGCGCGGAGCTGACCCAGTCGATTGCCCAGATCTACCTTGAACTATCTGCGCTGGATAAAGCGCATGAGCTTTTTACAAATGCGGGCGTGCTGTACAGCACCTTACCCAATAGTCGGCCCGCCTTGGCCAAGTCTCTTGAACGCCGTGCCTACATCACGGAAAAGCGTGGCGACTTTGAGCGCGCAGAGACGCTGGCGCAGGAGGCCGTTGTGATTTATCGCAGTTCGCCGCAAAACGAAGGACTGGCGGGCAGCCTGGTCACCCTCGGTCGCATCGTCCAGCGCCGTGGCCAACTCGACGAGGCAGAAGCGCACTTCCGCGAGGCGCTCGGTATGCACCGTGCGCAATACGGCAACGAGCATCCGCAGGTCGCACGCGATCTCAATCATTTAGGCAGCGTACTGATGCAGCGTGGCAACTACCCGGAGGCCGAAACCTTGTTTCGCGACGGACTGGACATCCGCCGCCAAGCCAATGGTGCCGTGCACACCACCCTGATCGACAGTCTGTACAACCTCGCCGAGGTGCTGAAATTTCAGTCGCGCCATGAAGAAGCGCAGGCCATTTTTGAGGAAGCGCTGGGCATTAGTGAAGCGTTGATGCCAGAGGGTAACAGCGGCGCATTCTATTTGTGGAACGGCCTGGCGGATACCCATCGCAAGATGGGCGATCTCGAATCTGCAGAGCGCGATTTCGGCAAGTCGCTGGACATTCTCAGGCGCTACTACGACGCACAGCATCCGGAGACCGCGATGGTGCTGGCGCAACTTGGGCGTATTGCTTTGCAACGAGGCAATGCGGCGGCGGCACAGCCGCTATTGAGTGAAGGCATTGATATCATTGAGCGAGGCAACCCCGGTCACCCGTTTTTGCCAGACATGCGTGTCACGCTTGGCCAAAGCCTGACAGAACTGACGCACTACGAGCAGGCCAGTGAGTTGATCGAACGCAGCTACGCCGTATTGCATGAGAAAGTGGGGCCCGAACACCCGCGCACGCAGTTCGCCGTCAAAAATCTAGTGGCACTTTATGAGGCAGCAGGCGATGATGAGCGCGCTCGTTTTTATCGGGCAAAGCAACCCGCCAAGCCATAACCGGACATCACTTGCACGCCACTCGATCATCCCAGCCTCACGTTGCCCATCGTGAATTCATCTGTGCGACGGCCCTCAATTGAGCGCGGCATATCGTATTTGGGGCACGCTCGCCCTGATCCTTTTGCTGCGTTTTGCGTCCGTGGATGTGCACGCACTCGAACTGATCGCGCATCGGGCCAGCGCGGGCGACGACATCGAAAATAGTCTCGCCGCCATCGCCGCCGCGTGGACGGCCGGCGCGGACGCGGTCGAAATCGATGTACGGGTGGCCGTCGATGGCGCCGTCTATCTGTTTCATGACGACAAAATTCGCAAGCGACGCGTTATCACACTGTCGTATTCGGACATGGTGGCTTTGGCCGGACCAAGATCCGTACCCCGACTGCAGAACGTACTGACACTTTCCGGCGCTTCGGGCGATTACCTTCTCGATTTGAAAGAAGTGCGAGTCGAGAGCGTCCAACGGGTCATCGACGCGGTGAGCGAATCTGGCTTTCCACCGCAACGGCTGATCATTCAAAGTGATCAGCTCGACGTACTTGCTGTGGTCGCGCGCGCCTTGCCAGGCAGCCGCGTCTATTTTCTGAGCAAACTGAAGAGGCGCTTTGGTGTGCTGCAGCGCCCCGATGCCAACGACCTGATTCGCCGGGTGGGCGACCAGAAAATAGATGGCTTTAGTCTCAAGGGACGCCGCTATATCGATCGGGAGTTCGTCGAGACGCTCCAGTCAAATAAGCTTGCGGTAATCGTCTGGACAATCAACAAGCCTGATCGGGTAGCGTTTTATCGGAGCATTGGCGTAGATGGCATTATCACTGACGAGGTGCAGCGTTATCTTGAGCGCGCTGCGCCGTAGCAAGTGGCGTCATGCTAAATTGGTAGCAGGCTCTTACCAGAACAGGCGTGTCGCCTGACCTTGGAGCAACTGTGAGGTAGACCAATGCGACGTACAAAAAGCGTAGCGCTGGCTCCTTACCAGACCATATTACTCGTCTCAGCGGCCAGCGCCAAAGCGCCAACCGCCCAACTGTCGATCGCCGTACCGGGGCTGCCAACGCCCATACACACAAGCGAACGTGCAGCGACGAAGCACGGTCTTTGGGGCGAAAGTTTTGCCAACTTTGATCCCGCGAAGGTCCGCGAGCCTGCCGCCGACGCGTTGCGCTACACGGTCTATTTCTGGGTCGACATCCGCGGCGCACCCACCATCATGTATGTGATTGACTATTTGCCCGCATTTGAAAACCGCGACGCACTGGTCTGCCTGCAAGGCCCCAAAGACAAGTGGTATCGCACAAACACCTCGAGCATTGTCCGCGACGGATTCGACGGTCACTGCTTCGACGCGAACAAAGACTGGAGTCAGGCGATCGACCGGGTTGTTGCCGCCAATTCGCCGGATTGATCACCCGGCTCCGTGCGCTGATCAAACCGGCGCCTCTGCTCTTGACGGTTCTGGCCTGGTTGCCCAGCAAACGGTAAACCTGCCGCATATTCAGCGCGGTGCTCGGCCCCGATTACAACGCCGCGCATCGCGATCACTTTCGTGTGGACATGGGTGGCGGGGTCACCTGTCGATAAAACCGTGACCTGTCCCCTAATAACCACCGTTGATTTCGGTCCAGATCGGTTCCTCGTTCCAGTGAACGTTGAACGGCGCGACAAGTTTATTCATCGGGTAAGCCGCCAGTGCTTCTTGTGGGCTGTCTCTGAGTCCATGCGGACCGTTAGCAATCCACGACCAGCCAAGGCCTGCCGCGAGCAGACCGCCCCCGTTTTTAACGAAACGCTCGACGGCCGAAATTTCCTCGGGCGTGAAGTCCGACCAGGCGTTGGGCACGACAACGACCGATGCCGTGCTCAGCGCCTCCTCATCTGATAAATCGGCCAGATAGCTAATTTCGGTGCCCAGCGCAATCAGTCGCGTGCTCTGCAATTGCGCGGCGTACGGATGAAAGACTTCGAGCGTCTCCTGATGACCTTGTGAAATTCGAACAGGCCCATCGTCGTCACCGCGCAGCCAACTCAGGGACAATTGCAGAAACAGCGATTCACCCAACCCTTGCTGTGCCAACTCGAGCGCCCTGGCATCAAACTCGGCCTGGCCCAGAGGCTCGGCGTACTGCGCCTCTGGCGACAACGCCGTACCGGACCAGTCGATGTAGGTCACCAATGCTTCGTGCCCAATCACCATCACACGACCCTTGCCGTACACTTTGCCCAGCACGAACGGGCAGCCGTACGGGTGATGTGCGGGCAGCGACACATCCGGCCCGCAGTAGTTCTCCCGCACCAACAAGTGCCATTCGTCGTAAGACCTGTCAATGGGCTCCACCACGCCCCCTTGAGATTCTTCGGACAGCACCTTTTGCAGGTCGAAAAAGTTGCCCGTCTCAATGACGTTAAGATAAATGCGGTCGCGGGTTTTACGTGCCTGGTCCGCGTCCAGCGCGCGATTGAGGCCAAAGCCGGTCACGCCCATGACCGTCACAAGCATAGCGGCAGCGATCCCGAGGCGACGCCGCCGACGCGCCTTGCGACTGTTTTCGCTGGTGTCGACGAACTGCGTCTCCAGCGTGTTGAGCTCCTCGCGCTGATGCAGTGCCATCGGCAATTGCGGGTTGTCGTACCACAACATGCCGGGGCTGCGGTTATCGTCGCGCCAGCCCGTTGATACATTCCACAATGACCGGTACAGGTTTTGCGGACCCGCTTCGCTCAGCCAATCGAGGAGCTTTTCCCAGGCCACAATGAGCGTATCGTGTGCCGGCTCCACCTCGTTGCCGTCGACGACGAGCAGGCGCGCCGATACGTATTGATCAACCACCGACTTGACGCGCGTCTGTTCGGCTTCATCGCCAAATGCCAGTTCTTCGAGATCGACACGGCGCCGGGTGATGCGCGCGCCATCCTGATTGAGCATGCGCAGGAACACGCGTCGGATAGTGTGCTGCGTGGCCTCATCGCTTGCGTCAAACAACTCGGTGGCACGACGGTGCAAGGCACCAACAACACCACCGGTCGCTGCGTAATCTTCGGCCGAGAGCGCACGATCGGTATCGCCGGTGCGCTGCCGTCGACGTTGCGACTCGCGATACATTTCTGCGAGCGCAAATGACAGCATCGGTAGTGCGCCGGGCATCGACATCACTTCGTCGAGCAGATCGTCAACCAGGTCGTCGGGTTCGAAATAGATCGCGTTGACCTGCGCGGGGCCAACGATGCAGTCGCGGAACTCCTCAACCGTCAGCGCTGGCACCAGGTACTGGCTGGCGCCCCAGATGTCCTTTAGCGCGGCACAGGCCGCGGCGCGCCGTGCAAAGTCGGAGCGCAAAGTAAGGAGTACGGTGGTGTTCGCTTCGTTATCGATGACTTGCCGCAGCTCGGTTTCGAATTGGCGCCGCAGTTCGTCAGAATCGCAACGCGTGTACAGCTCTTCAAACTGATCGATAAACAATAGTCGCGAATGATCGGGCGCTGCCGCACGTAGTTGCGTTAGCGCCTTACGCAGTTGCTCTGACGGGTTGGCGCCCAGCCGTTCGCAGTTGATAACCGTCCACGGCGCCGTCGGCTCATCCGCATCATCCGCCGGTTTGTGCAGGCGCGGGATCAGACCCGCCTTCACAACACTCGACTTGCCGGTGCCCGATGCGCCAACGACGGCAAGCAACGACGACTGCGGCGCATGGACCCGCTCGAGCAACTCCGCGACGACCCGTTGACGACCAAAAAAGAGGTCGTGGTCATCAGCGTCGTAGGTCTTCAGGCCGCGCCACGGATTACTTTCATCCGTAAGCGGTGGATCAGGTTCGGGCTCCTTGTCCGTGCTCGGATTCCGGAAAACAAACTCGCCCTTGTTGTCATTTTTGAGCGGCCAGATACCGGGCGTCTGTTCAATCTCGGCATCAGGCGACTTGAGCATCTCGAAAATGTACTGGTGCAACTCGGTCGCGGTAATGACACCGTCCATCTGCTGGCTGCCGCGCGACGAATCTGCCTCGCCACTCAAGCCATCCATGAGTGCCTTGGCAAAAGGCGAGTGTTTGCCTTGTCCGTCAGCGGTGTGATGATCATGGGAACCGGGTGCGAGATCGGCAGCCAGTTCGTCATGGGAGGCAGATGTCAGAACCTGCCACGCGCCGTGACGCAAGTAGCGCATGAACTGACTCTGAAACAGGGGTCGTGTTCGTCGCGTCGTGGCCCGCGTCGACGACCAGCGGAAGGCGCCCGCGAAGCAGCAGTCCAGCACGACCAACAGATGCGGGCACTCGAGCGCGTCGAGCGCGGCTTTGAATCGGGTCATCGACAAAAGGGTCGTATCATCGCCAGACCTGGATCCGTAGGGCAACAAATAACCCTGCGGTCCGGCCGTGCCGTCCCCCCGCGCTTCGCCGTGACCGGCGAAGTAGACCAGCACCGCGGTCTTGCCGTCTTCGGCCAAGCGGGCTGGCAGTACATCCTTCAGGTGAGTTTCGATAGCGTGTGCGGTGGCATCGCCATCGATCAGACGCGTCACCTGAAATCCGTGCTGCGTCTCGAGCATGTCGCCGACCGCATTGGCGTCGTCCACGGCGCAGGTCAGCGAGCGGATACCGTCGCTGTATTCGTTGATGCCGACGACCAGTGCGTGGCAGTCGAGTCGGTTAATGCCAGCCATGTGTGCCCTTTATTTTTATGTACGTCGAACTTTTATCCGGCGGGTTACCGCGCACCAGTCTTCAGCCGGATCGTCCAGCGGTGCAATCTCATCGCCCGGCCGGGCATCCAGTACGTCGGTCAGCGCACTTTGCGTCGTGCCGCTCGAACGAAAACCTTCCTGATGTTGCCATTCGAAACTGGCCTGCCGGTTGGTAAAGAAAGCTTTGTAAGTCAGCTCGGCCTGATCAGCATCAACATCGCCCAGACCGACGGCAAAGACGTCTTCGTCCATGCCCACGTAGAAGCGGCGTTTTTTTGTGCCCTGTTCGCTGGGCCGGCCTCGCGGCGGGTACAGCGGGCCAATTGCCCCACCGGCTTCGAGCTCAAGCACACAGTACCAAAGTGTGGAGTCAGTACGATTGACGAACTCGAATGCGATGGTCTGGCCCTCATCCAGTACTTCGTCATCGCCCACGTAGCCCGCACGTTCAAAGTTGTCATCGAGCTTGATGACCTTGAATTCGACATTCAGGTTGGTGGCGTCGTTCTCAAGCTGAAGCGTCATGTCGTAATGCGCTTTCTTTTCTAGATTGCTGATCAGGATGTCGATGACGCCGGCTTTATCAACGCCGTGCAGGGGCAGTGTCAGATTGGCGACCTTGTCGACCAGCGCCCAGGTGCGCTGCTCGATCACGGGATGGTTGGGCATCGGGTCAGTCGGACCGGCGCTACTGCGCGGCTCAATGATGTACGCACGCACGGCGGCGCCTTCTGGCGTACTTGCGACCGACAAGCGCGGCGATGCTGCGATGGCATCGGCCAATGTCGCACGCTCCGGTTCGGGCACGGTGCTCACATCGATGGCCATTGATGCCGGTGGCGTAGCCGTTAGTTTTTCGACCGCGCGCGCGCCAACCGGTACGCGCGGCGGCGGCTCGACAAACATGCCACTCGACGTCAACGCGCCAACATTCTCAACCCGCACGGTGGCGAGAATTTCGGCTGGATCAGGTTCTTTGGTACCGGGTGGATAGAGGTCCCACAGCGAGCCTTGTCGCATACCAAGTGCCGCGCCGCCATCGAGAGTGACCTGATCAGTAGCCACGGCGGTCACGCCAATAAACCGCATGGCTTCGATCTCACGGGTGCCGAAGATCTCGCGATCAACTTTGCCCTCAATCTGTGGCTGCTGCGTTTTGTATTT
>CAYGSQ010000145.1:0-7679 GCA_964352435.1 uncultured Gammaproteobacteria bacterium
GCACGACCCGGGCCAGCGTGCTCTCGGTCGCGGCCTTGGTGACGACCACCGTGAGAACGCCGCTTCCGTTGATCGTTCCGGCGAAAACGCGGTGCTCGGCCGAGAGGCTCTCGGAGCTTGCGACCGCGGCGTCCGGATCATCCACTGGGCTCTTGTCAACAGGAACGCTCTCCCCGGTAACCGGGGCCTGGTTGACGCTGCTCGTCCCGCCAGCGACGAAACCGTCCGCAGGCACGCTCGTGTTCGGCTTGACCAGGATGCGGTCGCCGACTTCTAGACCCGAGATGGCGACCTCCTCGGTTTGCTCGCCTGCGCCGATCCGAAGGGCCGTCTCGGGGACCAGCCCCTGCAACGCTTCGATCCCCGCGCGCGCCCGACTCATGGCAAATCCCTCCAGCGCGTGGCCCAAGGTGAACAGGAACAACAGCAGCGCCCCCTCGAACCACTCGCCGAGCACGGCGGCCCCCGCCGCCGCAAGCAACATCAAGAAATCGATCTCGAACTGTCGCGCCCTGAGAGCCACGACGACTTCCTTCACCGGAAACCATGCCCCCAAACCGTAGGCCAGAACGAACGCGACCGACGGTACGGCGGGCGCGACATTCAACTGGGCCATGAGCCAGCCGGCGGCCGTAAATCCTCCACATGTCAGGCTGAACACGAGTTCGGAACGCTCCCCGAAAGGTCCGCCGTGGTGGTGGCCCTCGCGGTGTTCTTCGCTCGCCGAACCCTCCGGTCGGCGCGGCTGTGCGTCCACGATAGTGATCCCGGCCCGCTCGACCTCCCTCACGATTGCTTCCCGCGTCGTGGCCTCGGGGTCGTATTCCATGAGCAACCTACGGCTGCCGAAGCCCAAGGCGACGTGCAGTACACCCGGGACGGCTGCCAGCGCGCTCTCCACCAGCCCCCGCTGCCGTTCATGCCGGAGCCCCTCCACGGCGACCGACAGGTGCTCGAATCGACTGGTCAGCTCGGCGCCGGCTCTGGCCACCATGGACTCGACCCGTTCGATCCCCATGGCACTGGGGTCATAGTGGAGGCACAACCTGGGGTCGTCCGGGTCCGAGAGATCGATGTGCGCATCCAGGACGTGCGGCAGTTCGCACAGCTCTCTCGTCAGCCGCGCGACACACGCCTCGCAATCTCTCGCGTCCGTTGGAAGCGCGACGCCCAGGGCAACTTTGTGCCGCTTCATTGGTCCTCCTGTGGTTCGGTATTCATGTCTGGCTCGGTCTGCTCGGAGTCGAAGCTCGTGCGCTCGCCCAACCAGGCGTAGACGGTCGGAAGCACGACGAGGGTCAGGAGAGTCGAGGTCACCAGTCCGCCGATGACTACGGTCGCCAGCGGCCGCTGCACCTCTGCGCCCGCACTCGTTGCGATGGCCATCGGAACGAACCCAAGCATGTCGGTCAGGGCCGTCATCAGCACCGGCCTCAGTCGATCTCGGGCCCCCTCCGAACACGCCCGATGAAGGGTCATGCCTTCTCCCTGAAGATCGCGGATATGGGAGACCAACACCACACCGTTGAGGACCGCGATGCCGAACAAGGCGATGAACCCCACCCCCGCCCAGATCGAAAACGGCATCCCACGCACCGCAAGTGCCAACAGCCCCCCGGTGGCCGCCATCGGCACGTTCAAGTAGATGAGCAGGGCGGGCCGACTGGCCCCGTAGTTCATTTGCAACAAGATGAAGATGAGCAGCAAGGCAACGGGCACCGCGATGGCGAGTCGTCCTGATGCGGCCTGGAGGTTCTCGAACTGCCCACCCCATGTCACGAAGTAGCCAGGCGGTCGCTCCACTTCATCGAGTACGCGCTGCTGGGCTTCGAGCACGAATCCGGCGAGATCACGACCCCGCACGTTGGCTTGGATCACGAGGCGTCGCTGAACGTTCTCGCGGCTGATGCTTGCGGGCCCATCGTCGAGTTCGATCTTCGCTAGCTGGCCCAAGGGCACGACGGACCCACTCGACGTGGAGATCGGAATCCGGCGAATGGTCTCCAGGTCAGCCCGATGTCGTTCTGGGAACCGCACTTGGAGTGCGAACCGCTTCTGGCCCTCGAACACTTCACCGACAACGAGCCCACCCATTGCGGAGACGGCGTCGAGCACGTCCTTCGCGTTGGCGCCGTTGCGAGCCAGTGCTCCCCGATCAACTTTGACCGTCAGGAAGGGAAGTCCGACAACCTGCTCGGCGCTGACATCCGCCGCGCCAGGCACGCTTGAAACGACCCTCACAACGTCGTCTGCGATGCGGGCGAGGGTTGGGATGTCCTCGCCGTAGATGTTGATCGCAACATCGGAGCGCACACCACTGATGAGTTCGTTGGTTCGCAACTCGATGGGCTGCGAGAACGTGAACCGCTGCCCCGGGAACTCGCGCTCCATCATCTCGGCCATCTCGGCCACGAGGGCTTCCTTGCTCGGCGCTTTCCACTCCTTCGTTGGTTGGAGGATCAAGTAGATGTCCGACATCTCCACGCCCATTGGGTCCGTCGCAATCTCTGCTCGGCCCGTGCGAGAGACCACCGTCACAACCTCGCTCGGGAAGTGTTCGAGCATCTCCCGCTCGATGCGTGTCGTGGTTGCGACCGACTCCTCCAGAGAAGCCGACGGAAGGCGAATCGCTTGCATGGCGATAGAACCTTCGTCGAGCCGGGGGATGAACTCCGCGCCCAAGAAGGGCACGACCACAAGCGATGACCCGAACATGACGACGGCGACGACAGCCGTCACCCGCGGATGCCGCATCGTGCGGCGCAAGACGGGCAGGTAGAGCTTCAAGGCCGCACGCACAAGCCACGTTTCCTTCTCGCGGGCGCCTTTGCGAAACAAGAGCGTGGCCGTGGCGGGGACGAAAGTCAGTGCCAGTACGAGAGAGGCCGCAAGCGCGAAAATCACCGTCAGCGCCATCGGCCGGAACATCTTGCCCTCGATGCCTTCGAGGCTGAGGATCGGAACGTAGACGATGATGATAATGCCGACCGCGAAGGCGACGGGGCGCGCAACCTGCAAGGTTGCACGAGCGATGGATTGCGGAACGGTCTCGTCCCGCCGCTGGCCGATCACACGGACACAGTTTTCGACGACGACGACGGCCCCATCCACGATGAGACCGAAGTCGAGCGCCCCGAGACTCATGAGGTTGCCCGCGACCCCCATCGCGCGCATCCCGATGAAGGTGGCGAGCATCGCCAGTGGAATCACGCTGGCGACTAGCAGGCCCCCGCGAACGTTGCCGAGCAACAGCAGCAGGATGACAATGACCAGAACGCCACCTTCGATGAGGTTCTTGGCGACGGTCTTGATGGTGCGATCCACGAGTTCCGTGCGGTCGTAGTACGTGTCGATTGTGACCCCGTCGGGCAGGTACGGCCGGATCTCCTCGATTCGCTCGTCCACCGCCCTCGCCACCTCGTTGGAGTTCTCGCCCAACAGCATCATCACGATCCCCGTGACGACTTCTCCTCGGCCGTCTCGCGTCACGGCCCCCTGACGGACCATCGGTGCGATCCGAACCTCTGCGATGTCGCCCACCAGAATGGGGGTGCCATGGTCGCGCGTCGTCACGACGACGGACTCGATGTCTGCGACCGACTCGATGAGGCCCACCCCGCGAATCAGCCGCTGCTCTCCCGCGTGCTCGATGTACGCCCCACCCGCGTTGCCGTTGTTCTCTCGAAGGGCATCGAAGACGCGATCCAACCCGATCCCGAGCGCAAGCAGTCGATCTGGTTCGACCTGAACTTCGTACGTCTTCAGCTCACCGCCGAAGGTGTTGACTTCGACGACACCGCGTACTGAGCGCAACTGAAATGCGATCTGCCATTCCAACAGGGTTCGCAGCTCCATGGCTGTCCAGCACTCATCGGTGTCCGGTTCTCCGGGGGCACACGAGGGGTCTCCACGAACTTCAAACTGATAGATCTCCCCGAGGCCACTAGAGATCGGTCCCATCTCCGGCTCTCCGTACCCCTGGGGAATGGCATCGCGCGCAGCGGAGAGCCGCTCCTCGACCAACTGTCGGGCCTCAAGAATATCGGTCCCCTCCTCGAACACAATGGTGACCGCCGACAGGCCGAACCGTGAGACGCTTCTAAGCTCCTCCACGCCCGGAAGGCCGCTCATGACGGTCTCGACGGGGAATGTAACGAACCGCTCCACCTCCAAGGGTCCCAGAGCGGGCGCATTCGTCAGCACCTGGACCTGCACGTTGGTCACGTCTGGCACCGCGTCGATGGGGAGCTTCTCCATGGCCCGAAGGCCCAGCACCCCAATCAGAAGGACGAAGAACACGACAACCAGGCGGTGTCTCAGTGACATGTTGACGATGGCGTTGATCATGTCAGTTCCTCCTAGTGCTCGTGGCCCTCGCCGATGGATGCCTTCATGAACTCGGACTTGAGAACGAAGCCTCCACGACTCACCACTGCCTCGCCGGGTTGCAGCCCTTCCCGAATCTCGACGAAGCCGTGGGCGCTGGCGCCGGGGACCACATCGCGTACTTGGAACGCACCGGGTTCATCCCCAGTGACGAACACCACCGTGCGGTCGCCCATTGTCGAGACCGCGGTCTCTGGGACCGAGATGACCTCGGTCGTCGCGCCGCCGTCCGGCTCCACCTGTCCGAGCGCAATCGTCCCGAACATTCCAGGACGCAGGACTCCCTCTGGATTGTCGAGAACGACGCGAATGGCGACGCTTCTTGTATCCTCGTCCAGCGTGCTCGACACGTAGTCGACGACGCCCGTCCAGGTTCGACCGGGATAGGCGATGAGGGCGACCTCCGCCGGCACACCTTCCGCAACGCGGCCGAGGTCTTGCTCGTACACACGCCCCATGACCCAAAGCTGGCTAAGGTCTGCCACCACGAAGCTGCGCGTCTGTCGGTCTACGATCTCGCCCGGGCTCGCGTGCCGGTCGATGACAGTTCCCCCAAGCGGGCTTTCCAGGGCAATGGAGGGTCCCGATCCACCGGCGAGCCCATAGACAGACAGCGTGGCTCGGGCAGCCGCAACGTCGGCGCTTGCTTGATCTGCACGAGCATCAGCTTCGACCCGTGACTTCTTCGCCGCGATCCCTTCGCCGACCAACGTAGACATCCGTCGAACCTCCGCATCCGCTGCGGTTTTTCGAGCCCGGGCAGCCCGTAAGTCGGCACGCGCCTGCCCCAACTCAACGCTCTCCACAAGCGCAAGCACGTCGCCCTTCTGGACGGCATCTCCGAGGGCCACCCGAATCTCGGCGAGGCGTCCTGGAACGAGCGAGGAGATGTGGGCGGTCTTGTCGGGGTTGATCTGCACTTCGGCCGGAACCTCCAGTGATCCCAACAAGAGGCGCCGCTTTGCGGCCTCCGTCTTGATTCCATTGCGCTCGATGACGTGTTGGTCGAGGACAAGCTCGTCAGAGTGGCCGCTCTGTGGCTCCTCCTCGCCATGCTCGGAATGCCCGTCGTCCTCGGCACCGACTGCGGGTCCTTCCTGGCAGCCCAAGAACAGCACAGCGCTCAAGCTCAGTACGGTGTGTTTGATGCTCATCGTCCTTCTCCCCCGTCTGTGAGTGCTGCCCCAGTCGAGGCCGTAGCGTTGTCCAGCGGCCCGACGAGTCGCTCCAGCTCCGCGAACGCCTCGTAGTAGGCGGCGCGCGCATCCAGGGCCTGTTGACGCGCGGCCCACAGCCGATCTAGGGCTTGCGCAACCTCCAGGTAGTCCATTTCACCCACGTCGTAGGACCGTCGTAGGGCGGCCAGCGACCGCTCGAATGCTGGTACGACGCCGGCTTCGAGCGCCGAGCTGCGGCGCGCTGACGAATCCACTCGGGCGGCGGCGGCACTGACCATCGCGTTGAGCTGCACCGACATGGCGTGCTCTCTGGCTTCCGCCACTTTGACTCGGGCGCGACTGCGCGCGACCGGCCCCTGATTCCTGGCGAAGGCCGGGATCGGAATCTGGATCGTCCCCATCCAGATCGTGGACGACGGACTGAAGTTCGAGGGCGTCGTCGTCGAACCCTCTCGCGCGAAGCTCACGCCCACAGTCGGCGAGGGCCATGCCTCGCGCCTGGCGGTGGCCAGATCCGACTCTGCAACACGTCTTGCAGCGTCCGCCTGTCGGAGAGCAGGGCTCGATTCCGCGGCCGTGCGAACCAACCCGGCTCCCTCCTCGACCAATGCAGGTGCATCGAGCTTCCCCACGGGTTCCAAACCGCGTGGCGCCGGCCAGCCTATCGCGGAGGCCAACAGGATTCGGGATGTCTCTACCTCGGCGGCGGCGGCGGTGGTGCCGTTTTCGGCGAGTGCGAGTTCGGCCTTTGCGACCTCGATCACCAGCGGAGACTCTTCTCCCACCTCGACTCTGCGCTCGGCGATACGAAGCAGGTCTGTAGCAAGCGCCGTGCGCTCTGCCGCGAGCTTCAACCGTTCCTCAGCAACGAGGGCGCGCTCGAAGGCCCGGTGCACATCGGCATGAACCGACCAGGCTGCGGCATCGAGGCCGATTCGAGTCATTTCCTCGTAGATTCGCGCGCTCTCTCGTCGCTTCTTGCGCTGGCCCGCGATCTCAATCTGCTGAGTGACGGCCACCTGAGCATCGAGACCTGTCCCGCCTGCCTGACGACGCTGCCCGAGGCCGACACTGACCGTGGGGTTGAACGGCTGTGCCTGTTTCGCTGCGACGACTTCGGCTTCCCCAAGACCGACTTCACTTGCGGCAACGACCGCTTCGGGGGCGTGTTCCTCCGCGTATCTCAGGGCCTGTGGGAGCGTGACCCGCCCCTCGTGAGGTGGCACGGCTTCTTGCGCGTCGGCTTCGACGGTCTCCGCACGGTAGGTCGGCCCCTGGGTCTCCGGGGGCCTACTCCGGGGTATGTCGCACCCAAACAATAGGACCAACGCGCTCGCCACCAGGACGCGCGACCGCACGAGTCGGTCCGGACTCATCGACCAGGGACGGGTCTCCCCCCCTGAAAAGGTTGTTCTGCTCACTGCTCGCTCCTCGCCCGCTGGGGGCCACAGGTGTCACGACAGGCGCGCTCCACCGAGCCACTTGGACTCGATGCGCGGGCGCACCACTCCTATGGGTCGCCAGGCTAGGCGGAGGGCGGGCGATAGACGCCGAGCGCGTGGCCGCTTGCTGGCTCGCCCCTGGCGTCAGCGTCGAGGGACGACGACAAAATGAGCGGAGCCGCAAGGGCGAAGCGGTCGTTGTTCAGGAGAAACGACACCGACGTGTGACACGAGCAAACATGGATCGTGCCCGAGCAACCGTGTTCGTCGCCCTGCGGCGCGTGATCGGAATCATCCACAGCGTGCGCCGTGTGCCCTGACGCGACCAGGTGCGTCGCGTTCTCGACGATCTCCGTCGCGCCCGGAAAGAGCGCGAACGCGAGCACGAAGGCGAGAAGTCTGACCAAGCTGGACACGACGCAAGAGAACTCTAGCGGCGCCCATGGCGTGGTGCAAGCCGGTTGGGTCGCCCATGTTGGATACCCGCGGGCGCTGTGCAGATGGGGACTTGGAAGCCGTACCAAGGTACGGTGCTACGCTCAGATCGGCGTGCACCTCCACAACGGCGCGCGATGAGGCGTCCCCGCACAATCGGTAGCATGGGGCCCGTGTCATGGGAACGCGATGACCGAGCTACGCAAATCCACGTTTGCCGTTCCCAAGATGGACTGCC
>CAYGSQ010000146.1:0-3997 GCA_964352435.1 uncultured Gammaproteobacteria bacterium
CCTATACAGTGGTGCGCGGTGACACGCTGTGGGACATCTCGGGCAAGTTTCTGAGCGACCCGTGGTACTGGCCGGAAATCTGGCAGGCCAACGATCAGATCGCCAACCCGCACCTTATATACCCCGGCGACGTGCTGCGTCTGATCTGGGTCAACGGCCAGCCGCGCATCGTGCGCGACAACGGCAATCGCCGCCTCGGGCCGCAAATTCGCGTGCAGGGTCTCGATCAGGCGGTCGACACGATTCCCTACGAAGCCATCGCAGGCTTTTTGTCGCGTCCAACCATCATCACTGAAGAGCAGCTCGAAACGCTGCCCTACATTGTCGACATTCAGGAAAAACACCTGGTCGCCGGTTCGGGCTTTACGGTCTACGTGCGCGGCACGGACCGACCCGCTGGCACGCGCTACAACGTCTTTAACATCGGTGACGAATATCGCGATCCACAAACGGGCGACAAGCTCGGCTATGAGGCACTTTATGTGGCCTCGGGCCGTCTGGTCGACTCGGCTGACGTCTCGCGCATGTTCCTGACCGACACCACGCGCGAAACACTGCGCGGCGATCGCATGTTGCTGGACAACCCGGCACCGACGGCCAACTTTTATCCGCGTGCTCCGGGTGTGGTGGTTGACGGGCAAATCATCTCGGTGGTCGACGGCGTACAGCTGATCGGGCAATACCAGATTGTGGCGATTAACCGCGGCGCTGAGGACGGCATTGAGCCGGGCCACGTGCTGACCATTTACCGCAGTGGGCGTACCGCGATCGATCGCTGGGGCAAACGCACCCTGTGGGGACTCGGCCCCAAAGAACGAGTCCAACTTCCCGACGAACGCGCGGGCGAACTGATGATCTTCAAAACCGAAACGGAGCTGAGCTTCGCGCTGGTGATGCAGGCGGTCAGCGAAATCCACGTCGGCGACGCGGTGCGCAACCCGGATTAGCGGGTAGAGACCGCGGGCAACGTGCCGCGGCCGCTGTTTTTTTAAGGGCGCCTTCAAGGCGCCCTTTTTACTTCCCGGCTAATTCCCCTGATTCGGGCCTTGTGACCTGCCAGCGGGCATCGCACTATCATGCGCTATGACCGATGGCTCAACACACGATGCGGCAACCGCGCATTGGCTCACCCTGATGCAGGCGGGGGGCGTGCACGCCGGGCGCGTCAAGGCCCTGCGCGAACAGCTCGGCTCGCTTGAGGCCATCATGGGCGCCAGCGCATCGGTGCTGTCCGGCCACGGGCTCAGCGACAGCACCATTCGCGCGCTGGGTTCGCCCGATGCGTCACAGCTTGCGCGCGACCTGACCTGGCTGCAGCGTGATGGCCGCGGTTTGCTCACCATGGACGATCCGCGCTATCCACCCTTGCTGCGGGAAATTGCCGATCCGCCCTGCGCCCTGTTTTACGTGGGCAATATCGATATTTTGCAGCTGCCGGCGCTGGCGATTGTGGGCAGTCGCAATCCCACGGCCAGTGGCCGCGACACCGCGGCCGCCTTTGCCCGTCATCTGGCGGGCGTCGGGCTGTGCATCGTTAGCGGCATGGCCAGTGGCATCGACGGCGCCGCACATCGGGGTGCGCTGGCCGCGCCTGGCCATACCGTCGCGGTATGTGGCACCGGGCTAGACCGCATTTACCCACCGGCACATCGGGATCTGGCGGTCGCGATCGCGGCCAACGGCTTGCTGCTCAGTGAATACCCCAGTGGCACGCCGCCGCGTAAATTCCACTTTCCGCAACGTAATCGCATTATCAGTGGACTGTGCGTCGGCACCCTGGTCGTCGAAGCCGCGCGTCAAAGTGGTTCATTGATCACCGCACAGCAGGCCATCGAACAGGGGCGTGAGGTCTTCGCCGTACCCGGATCTATCCATAATCCGCTGGCCCGGGGCTGCCACCAGCTGTTGCGCGAAGGCGCCAAACTGGTTGAGTCCGCTGAGGATATTCTGGGTGAACTGGGCGCTATGGTGGCTGCACACAGCACGGCGGAGCCGGCCGAAAACACTGTCGCCATCGAACACCATGACGACGAAGACTATGTTACCTTGCTCGCCGCGCTTGATTTTGACCCGGTGTCGATCGACACATTAATTAAAAGAACCGGATTGACGCCCGATGCCGTTTCCTCCATGCTCCTGATCTTGGAGCTGCAGGGTCGCGTGGTTGCAGTCTCCGGCGGACGATTCGTGCGCTGTGGCGAGGAGAAAAAAGTTCGATGAAAGAATCTGTGCTCGACGTTCTGATGTACCTGTTCGAGACCTACATCGGTGACGAAATGGAACCGGAACCCGACCGCAACATTCTTCGTGATGAGCTGGAACGGGCTGGTTTCAACAACCGCACCATCGAACACGCCCTGGAATGGCTCGACGGCCTCGATGCCGTTGATGGCGACGACCATGTGGCGCCAAACGATCGCTCCATTCGTGTATTCAACCGCCGTGAACAGGCGCGTCTGGATCTCGAATGCCGCGGCTACATTATTTATCTTGAGCAGATCGGTATCCTGTCGGCTAGCCAACGCGAGCTGGTGCTCGATCGCATCTGGGCGCTCGGCGCACGCGATATTGATATAGAAGACATTAAGTGGGTAGTGCTGATGGTGCTGTTCACACAACCAGGTCAGGAGGCGGCCTACGCCCGCATGGAAGACCTCGTATTTGAAGATCGTACGGGCGCGGTACACTGACCGCGCGTACGTATCTACTGGCATAATTTGAACGAGCCGCGGTCCTGACCGCGGTTTTTTCGCTTTGGGACAACGCGTCATGGCAAAGAATCTGGTTATCGTCGAATCGCCGGCGAAATCAAAAACCATCGAAAAATATTTGGGTAAGGACTTCAAGGTTCTGGCCTCTTACGGGCACGTTCGCGACCTCGTGCCGAAAGAAGGCGCAGTCGATCCCGACAATGCCTTTTCGATGAAATACGCGGTCATAGAAAAAAACGAGCGCCACGTTGAAGCCATCGTCAAAGCACTGAAAAAAGCGGACGCGCTCTATCTGGCGACTGACCCCGATCGCGAAGGTGAAGCAATCTCATGGCACTTGGTCGAGCTGCTGCGTGAACGCGGCATTCTCAAAGACAAAGATGTCCACCGTGTCGTTTTCCACGAGATCACCAAGAAAGCCATTCAGGAAGCCATCGCCAATCCGTCAGAGCTGTCGAACGATCTGGTCAATGCGCAGCAAGCGCGACGCGCGCTCGACTACCTGGTTGGCTTCAATCTGTCGCCGCTGCTGTGGAAGAAGATTCGCCGCGGCCTGTCTGCCGGTCGTGTGCAGAGCCCCGCCCTGCGCATGATCTGCGAGCGCGAAGCCGAAATCGAAGCGTTCAACCCGCGCGAGTACTGGAGCGTCGAAGCCGATGTCTCCAAGAAAATGGGCGCAGACGTATCGTCCTTTATTAGCCGCCTTGCACAGTACAACGGCGACAAGGTCGAACAGTTCACCATCGAAAACGAAGCGACCGCCACCGAGGTGGAAAGCACGCTGCAAAAAGCCGCTAACGGCAAGCTGCTGGTCGCCAAGATCGACAAGAAGCAACGTCGTCGCAGTCCAACTGCGCCGTTCACGACCTCGACCTTGCAACAGGAAGCCTCGCGCAAGCTCGGCTTTGGTGCCCAGCGCACCATGCGCACCGCGCAAAAACTGTATGAAGGCATGGACGTGGGCGAAGGCGCCACCGGTCTGATCAGCTACATGCGTACTGACTCGGTCACGCTGGCGGCCGAAGCCATTACGGAAATTCGCGATGTCATCGAGCAGCTCTACGGCAAGGAAAACGTGCCCGATGCACCGGTCACCTACAAGACCAAAGCCAAGAATGCTCAGGAGGCGCACGAAGCCATTCGTCCAACGTCTGCGCTGCGCGTGCCCAACGGCGATCTCAAAAAGGCGCTGACACCCGATCAGTTCAAACTCTACGAGCTCATCTGGAAACGCACCGTTGCCTGTCAGATGGTGCCCGCCGTGTTCGACACGGTCGCCATTGATT
>CAYGSQ010000146.1:4007-7676 GCA_964352435.1 uncultured Gammaproteobacteria bacterium
ACGGCTCGATTATGGTCAAGCCCGGGTTCATGGCCGTGTATCAGGAAGGCGGCAGCGCCAAGAAAGACGACGACAAGGACCGCATTTTGCCGCCAATGGAAGAAGGCGAGATGATCGATCTGGTCGCGATCCGGCCCGAGCAGCATTTCACCGAGCCACCACCGCGCTTCTCGGAAGCGTCGCTGGTCAAAACGCTCGAAGAATATGGCATTGGCCGACCGTCGACCTACGCCAGCATCATTCAGACGCTGCAATATCGCGAATACGTCGAAATGGACAAGCGCCGTTTTATGCCCACCGAGGTGGGCCGCATCGTGAACAAATTCCTGACGCAGCACTTTGAGCGCTACGTCGACTACGATTTTACGGCCAAACTCGAAGACGATCTCGATGCCGTATCGCGTGGCGAGGCCGACTGGGTACCGTTGCTCGACGGCTTCTGGGATCCCTTTATCAAGCTGGTCGATCACAAGGAAGAGTCGGTCACCCGCGACGAAGCCGTTGCGGCTCGTGTGCTGGGCACCGATGAAAAATCAGGCAAGCCCATCAGCGTACGCATGGGTCGCTACGGACCGTTCGTGCAAATTGGCACGCGCGACGACGAAGACAAACCCAAATTTGCGGGCCTGCGTCCCGGCCAGAAGATGGACGCCATCACGCTGGAAGAGGCCATTGAGCTGTTCAAATTGCCGCGCAAGCTGGGTGAAACCGATGAAGGCGAACCCGTGTCGGCAAGCATTGGCCGCTTCGGCCCGTACATCAAATACGGCAGCAAGTTTGTATCACTGAAAGAAGACGACCCGTACACCGTGACGCTGGAGCGCGCACTGGAAGTGGTTGCCGAGAAGAAGATTGCCGATGCCAATCGCCTGATTCTGGACTTCGAAGAGCATGGTATTCAGGTGCTGAACGGTCGCTACGGACCATACGTCACCAACAAGGAAAAGAACGCACGCATCGCCAAAGATGTCGACCCGAAAACGCTGACGCTGGAAGTGTGCATCGAGATGCTCGAAAAGGCGCCAGTGCGCCGCGGCAAGAAGAAGAAAAAAGTCTCCGCGAAGAAAAAAACCGAGACGAAGAAAAAGGTCACAAAGAAAAAGACCACCAAGAAGAAGAAGGCGAAGAAGAAAACCGCCAGGAAAAAGGTCGCCAAAAAGAAAGTAGCGAAGAAAAAGGTGGCGAAGAAAAAAGCGTCCGGCTAGACGCTGCCGTTAAGGTCGCCGCGGTTGATTGATCAAACGCGGCGCACCCTCAGCGATCCCCGTTTGCGCTTGCACGCACTACCAATTTGGCTCACGGCCCTGGAACGAGTACAAACCCGTGGGCAAGCAGACCCTGCGGCGCGGTTACGCGCAGAATGAGGGAATCCCCGCCCTCACGGCGCATTTCAGATAGGCACGTTCGATTTTGAGGGGATACTCGAATGCACATATTTACGAAGACCGCGCTGATCTGCGCCCTGCTGCTCATCGCCTGCACCCATGCACATGCAAACAGCATCGAAGACCAATGGCGCGACGGCCTCAACGGCGCCAAGCTCGCGTCCTACTCGGGCTCCAATCTTTCCTCCAACAGCACGCTCACCATCATCGAGTTTTGTCGCGGTGGTCGGTACCGGTATTACAAGGAAGGTAGTTGGTCAGTACCCGGCCAGGCCGGGGGTGCTTCGCAAAGCACGATTACCGGCACCTGGGACATCAAGCAGTACGGCGTGAGCACGCTGCTGGTGTATCAAACCGACGGCGGCGAAAAAGGCACGTTTCCGATTTCCTTGCAGGGCAATGGCAAAGTGAATATCGGTGGTACTGCGTACGCCGTTGAACGTGGTGGTGCCCGGTGTTAACCAGGCGCGCTTGAGTCGTCTATTCCTCGGGCACGGACAGATGGAACAGGCGTTTTTTCGCGTCCATCGTGACCAGAAAGTGTTGGAGCACCTCAAGGTCGATGGAAGATCTTGCCAGATCTTTGCCCTCCATCTCGTCCGGTACGTTGATGAGCGCGTCAGCGAGCGTGAACGGACCGACCTTTAGCATGCCAATGCTGAACGTCAACGACTGAAACTTCCGCCCGTTGAAGTCAATGAAGGTGGTTTGCTTAACCGGATATTTTTCCAGCCAGCCGTATTTTTCTGCCAGACCCCTCGGCACCACAATAGCGTTGCTCGACCCGGTCGACACATCGAGCCAATGATCGACCTCGCCATCCAATGTCACTTTGATCGCCAGGCCGCCACTCCAGGCAATCGCGCGTCGTGCGTCGACGTTAGCCAGCGTCTTGAGCTTCATCGCACGTCGCTTTAGTTTGCGAATGCGACGGTTCGGGAAATCGAGCTGGACGATGGCTTTATCGAAAAACTCCTCGCCAAGACTCAGCCCGGCGTCACTCACACCGCCGGGAATCAACTCCGGCAAGACAGTGTCGTAACCCATGATGGAAACCGGCACATTGATGTACGGCTTCACTGCAAATACCGTACCGGATGCGCCGGTAACCCGAATCTCTTCGCCATTCATTGCGCGCCTCAGCAAATGGCCGTGCTCGTCCGCAAAATTGCGGCTAATTGCGTTTACGTTGGACCCGAGATTAAGCACTGCCTTGGTAGGTTGATCGGCGATGGCTGCTTCTACCGTCAAACGACCGCTATCAATGTTGATGGGTGACCAGCCTTCATCGTCCACTGCCTGGGCGGAGAAAGTCGTGAGCAGGCCGGCCAATGCAGTAACGTGCAGCAGGTTCTTCATTTTTGTTCTCGATGTGCAGATCAGGCGCGAGTTTAGCAAACACCGGTGCTGGCGGCGCGGCGCGGCTTAGACTTGATAGAAGTGTATGCGGTTATTGGAGTTGGGGAATTGAACCTGTCACCAAGTTGCCTGCTCCCAAAACATCGTTGTAATTTGCACCGGTATATTCGCAACGTATCTACGTGCCCGCTCATGGTTTTCAGGTATTTGCCAAAGGCGATTCGCGAATATCGTTCAATATGATAGTTTTGTTTTATGATTTTATTTTTGCGAACTTATAGTTAGGCATGCAAGTTGAAATCCTGTCGCGGTTTACCCGCCGATGACCCAAAGCTGCCGCTCAATTTTTCGAGGGGACTAAGTTTTTGTGCCCCGCTATGTATCGAAAACGACAGAATGGGAAGGGTTTCCTATGGCAATCCGAGCGTGCCCGCTAGAAGCAGATGATCCGATCTGGATGTCGAGGCCGCATCTCGTGTACCTAGAGCATATGCTCGCAGAAGTGCGCGACGATGGCCTGCCAACAAGAGAATACAACAATAAACTTTCTGAGTTTGATCACGAACTGCATCAAACACTCGAGAGAGATTCAAACGGGCAAGTCATCGTCGTTGAAACTTTCGGCGGCAAGCGAACATATTATGGTTGCGTTGGTTCAATTGATACTGCTACAGGCGTCCTCGACGCCCTGACTAGGGAGCACCCACAGCACGAGCTTTCGTTCGGAACCACTGCCGATCACTCGTGGAAATTCTATCGACAGTATCGCGACCGATTCGAATGGTAGCCAAAAACGAACCGCTTTTTGTGGCCGAACGCTCGTGTTTGAAATATTATTGGATGGAGATTCGTTAAGTGGAACGCGCTGATGCCTAACAAAAAGTATATGGACTCCTCCCGCAAGTAGAGACCAAAAGGCGCATGA
>CAYGSQ010000147.1:0-7676 GCA_964352435.1 uncultured Gammaproteobacteria bacterium
GAAAATAGCCGCTGCCGTACGCACGACAACCAGCATTTCCGCATCCGGCCCGCCGCCGTCATGCGACCAGACGGCCTGACCGTTGGCCCAGACATCTGACTCAATGCCGTTAACGCTAACTGAAAAGTCGATCTCAACCAGATCGCCCGCAGCCGCCGTGAACGAATTGGGTGTTGCCGATATGACGAGACCTTCAGCGGACTCGCTGCTCAACGAGTAAGTGCCAGCACGAACTACGTGCACGGTTCGCTTGAACGTACATGCGCCCAGACATTCCTGATCGTAAAGATACGGCAGGTTGAGCGTACGCGGATCGCCACCCAGCGCAGGGTTCGCTGCGGTGAACGCCGCATCGGTTTCGTCAAAGACCAGGCCCACCGCTGCAGCATGCTGCAGTTGGACGCGGCCACCGCCGAAGTCAAATTGGTCAGCCTGGCGAAGCTCGCCTTCGAACACCGCTGGGTCAACATCTTCACGCACCGCGTCCGCGCCAGTCAGCATGAGAGCCGACAGAACTTCTTCGTCGGTCCACGTAGGCTGCACAGCCTTGACCAGCGTCAGGGCGCCAGCAACGTGCGGGCTGGACATCGAGGTACCTTGCAAGAACGCATACTCTTCGCCATTGCGGAACCCGGCGAAAATCGCCACGCCCGGAGCCGTCACGCTTGGTACGAGGAAATCGAAGCCCGTGTAGGGACCACGCGAGCTGAAAGTGGCCATCAGGTCACCGGCTTCCGGGTCACCGACCGGGAGGCCCGTTTCTTCGATGGTGGCCGTGTGGCCAGAACCCGTATTCAGCCAGTCGCGAACCGGATTGCAGTCTTCCGCAGAAATTTGAATTCCTGGCACAACATGCGGGTCATCGGCGATAAACGCCGCGCCACCGTCAATGTTGCAAAGAATGAAACCTGCGGCTCCGCCGTCGCGCACGTTGATCGCTTTTTGCACGCGGGCAATGGCGCCACGATCGCACATGACAATCTCGTCACCGTTAAAGGTGCCAGCGGGGAAAGGCTCCAGACACTGAGCCGGGTCATTACCCGGATCATTTGGGTTGGAATAGTTACCGGCGTAAACGATGGGGCCAGAATAGCCACCCGTGATCGCCCGTCCGCTGACGGCCGCTGGCGCGCCAGCTGCGCCGCCAAAACTAATGGACTTGGCCGGGAAGGCACGATCATGTGTGCTCGCCGCAATACTGCTGGACCAAGGTGCGCCACCGGTTGAAGCCGCGCTACCTGGCGCATAAACGCCGGCTGCATCGGTACCGGAGTTGCCGGCCGAGTTGGCCATCGAGATACCCGCTGCGCGACCACCTTTGAATGACAGGGACTTTGGATCGTTCCAGGGACTGCCGCCCGCCGAACCGATTGAATGGTTCAGAACGTCGATGCCCAGATCGATGGCGATATCGACCGCCGCAATAATGTCGCTGCCTGCGCACAACGGGTTACATACGCGGAACGCAACCAGGTTAGCGTGTGGCGCAACACCAGACATGCCGCCCAATGTGTAGTCGAGTGGATTGCCTTCGGCATCGGGCAATGGCACACCCGCCAACACGTTACCCACTGCGGTGCTGGCTACGTGCGTGCCGTGACCGTCTTCGTCTTCTGAGCTGGTCGCTGCGGCGACCATGTTGTAACGACCAACAAGTTTGCTACTGCAAACAAGGCTTGGGTCGTCGAAACACTCGCCCTTGTAAACGCCTTCACCAAACGGGTTGACGTGAACATAGCCATCGCCGCCAACGCCCTTGAACGCAGCGTGATCGCCGTTAATGCCCGAGTCGATGATCCCGACCAGCATGCCTTCGCCACGACTGCCGACGCCACCGACGCCTTCCAGCGCCGAGCCGTCCCACACCGTGTTGGCACCAATAAAGGCTGGGCCACGGTCTGTGTGCAACGCGTGCTCCAGATCACGGGTAACGCGCACTACACCCGGCAGGCCCGCGACTTTCATCGCGTCATCCTGCGTCATTGGCACGGCCACGCCGTTAAATGACAACTGGTAGTTGTGTTCGGTTTTAAGTTGGCGGCCGGTGGCTGCGCGTGCAGAGCTTACGAAGCTGCTCTGCTGCCGATCCAGATAAGCCATGTACGCACGAGCATCGGCACTCTTGGTGTCGAGCTTCGTGTCGCGAACGCCGCGTGCGTTCAAACGAGCATCAATGCTGGTGGCACGCAGACCCGCCACACCACCGCGGTAAGATGCCAACGGCGCATCCTGCAGCTGAATGATGTAAACGTGTTCGCCCTTCAACCCTTTTTCGGGTGTGAACACCGGGTCGCCGCGAAGTGAAGACTTCGTGTTCTGAACTGCGGGCGCCGCGGCCTGCAATCCTTTAGCCGATTTGCCGGACAGATCGATTTTTGATGTTGGCGCGCCCTTATTGAACGAAACAGCCGAAGCCTGTCCCGCAAAAAAGGTGAGAGCCGCCAAACTCATGATGAGTGATAGTTTGCTCTTCACTTACAGCTTCCTCTTGTAATCCCCAGATGCTTTTTAGCAATCACGTTTCGTATAGTTGCATCCGCTTCAACAGCGATTTAAATGACTAACCAAGACCGAGACAACTACCCTTTACGCGTACTTTTTTTGTGGTGAATGAACACCCTTTTTTTACGTCGCTATGGCGTGGCTTGTTCTTGTTACCTGTGTCGGTGACTCCTTGTCTTTGCACAGTGCCGTTAGCCTGGACTGCTAGCCGTATCGATCCGCGATACAACAACCCCCGCAGCCCCGTTGTGTCCTCAGGACCACGAAACGTTACTTATTGCGTCGACTCTACTCTCAATCGCGGGAATTTTACAGTCGGATTCTGTTCAATTGGCTAAAATTTGGGCAGATGGCTTGAGCTGCCACTACGAAATGGCTCGTTCACCTCAATGTAGCCCGAAAAATAAAGCGCCTCGGACCTGCAACCACCACCGGATTTGCGACGACCAACGCGCACCAGGAAGGCCGCGGGTAGAGATCAAACAGACGATTGCCACCTACACCTGGACCGCCCTGAACGTTTCCGCAAGGAGATCGACATTGAGCAGCGTGAAGTTAATCTCGTTCGCCTGAGATGAATCTGCACACCGCCCTCTTCGCTTCGCCCACAAAAAAACCCGGAGGCCGAAGCCACCGGGTTTTTCGTCGACGTGGCGCCTGATCAGATCAGGCGGTCACCCCGAAAGGCTGGTAAGCCTTAGGCTGCTTTACGACGACCGAAGCCGACGAGAGCACCCAGACCTGACAGCATGAACCAGACTGCAGCTGGAACTGGGACTGAGCTGACGCGTGCGCCAAAGTAGTCAACATCCAGTTCGGTGGTGAAGTCGATTGCGCTGATGAAAGGACCACCGTCGCCCATCGTGCCACTCGTGCTGATGTCATATTCGCCGACACCGACAACCGTGAACGCGACCGATGCTACGGTTGCTGGACCCGACAAGCCGCCGAAGTCACCAAACGCGCCGCTTTCCAGCAGACCGTCAAGCAAATCAGCAGGACGTGAGAAGAAGGGGTCGCCGAAGTCAGCAACTTGATAGCTTTCGAAAGCCAAGCCAGCCGTATCAAAAGCGATGTCGAAACCGCCGCCGAGCGTACGTTCGCCGTCGCCAGAGAAGTCCATCACCACGTCAAACGTGACGACGTCGCCAATTGCTGCAATCACGGCACCAGTACCGTCGGTGTCGTTAGCGCCGGTATAAACCAGCGAAATGCTCGCAGCGTTTGCACTGGCCATAAGGCCCATCAGAGCAGCAGCTCCGATCATTTTTTTAATAGTCATTAAGTCATCTCCCTCGAGAAAGATTTTGTTGATTGTCAACTGGCTTATGCCATGTCTCGGTTTTATCAATCCCTGACTGACCTGGAGACCAGGCCGTTGCCAGATATTGCAACGTCGTCACAACAATCCAATTTTCATGCCAAACATCTAAGACGTTGTTTTTATAGAGATTTCGCCCCGTACGCTAGGTCAGAGGTAATCACTCTGTCAAATTTATCGACATCCGGAAACCCGGCTGCCTACCCTGGCCGTTCCACGCACGCGTACCCTGCGTACAACGACAGACTTGGCATAAGGCTATGCCAAATTTACTTTATGTGCAAGAGTCACTTAAGGCCACACCCACCGAAACGCCGCTATTGTATGCGTGCCAGCGTTTCCCGGGCCTCTTCTACGCCATTAAACTGTGGATTTTCGACGGCCAACGCCGCCTCAAGCTCCGTGCGAGCCGCATCCAGCTGATCCAGTCGGTAATACGTCATCCCCAAATGGTAGCGCAGCTGCGGCAATTTGCCCGCCCGGCCAACCGCATCCTCGAGCAGCTCCCTGGCGCCTGCGTAGTCACCCATGCGGTATTTAAGCCAGCCGACCGAATCTTTGAAGATCGGATTGTCTGTGCTGTTGAAGTTCTGTGCGTATTGATTGGCCTTCGCGAGCGAAGCCGGGTCATTGCGATGATCTGCGACCAGCGCAATGTAGTTATTGGCCGCCACGGCAATGGAGGGATTGGACTCAAGGATGCTCTCGTAGTTGTTAATAGCATCCAAAAATCGGCCCGTTTGTTCCAGAACGTTGGCTTGAAGGAGCAACAGTTCGTTGTTTTTCGGTGCGACTTTCAGGCCGCGGCGAACAATCGCGTCCGCTTTGTCCATTTCATTGCCACGCAAATAGATGCCAATGAGGTTGCGATAGGCTGGCAACCACGATTCGGTCGTATCCAGGGCCTTCAGGTTTGACGCCTCAGCCGCCGCCCAGTCGCCCGTGCGCGCCTGCATTTCGCCAAGCAAGCTCAGCGCATGCGCATTTTCAGGCGCATTTTGTGAGAACGACTCCAGATAGGCCAATGCGCCGGCGGAATCGTCGAGCCGCACGTAACTGCGCACCATGGCTGTCAGCGTTTCCGCGGCGTTGGGGTTGATGTCGAGTGCCACCTGGAACGTATTGATACTCTCGGCCAACGCACCGCGCTCCTGCTCCACACGGCCCATCACGTAATGGCCGAGTGCTTTGGTTGGGTCCAGATCCAGAATTCGCTGAGCCTGGGCCTCTGCGTTGTCCCAATCCTGAGCGCGCAACAATGAATCGACATAGAGCCGCGCAATGGCCAGATCCTCCGGACGCTGCTGTACGCCAACCGCCAACAACTCACGTACTTCGTCCCAGCGATTTTCGCGCACCAGCAAACTCGCCAGATCCTTGCGCCCATTAAGATTTTTGGGATATGCGGAGATAAGCTTCTGATAGGTCTCAATCGCCAGTTCCGTCTGGTTGCCCATCATGTGCGCCTTGGCCAGCAGCAGCTGTGCGTTTTCGCGCGTGGGGTCAGCACGCAATACGTTACGCAAGTCACCCGTAGCGTCATCCCAGCGACCGTCGCCGAGCGCCACACTTGAGCGCATGATCAATGCATCCGGGTTGCCCGGCTCTTCCTCCAGCACCTCGGTAATCAGGCCGCGCGCAACCGCATCGTCGCCGCGACTAAATTCGAGGGCCGCCAATTTGGTACGCGCCGTCAGACCATGCACGCCCTTGCCGTCGCGCTCCATGATGTCGCGAAACACGGCCTTGGCCTGATCAAATTCTTCGCGTGCTACGTAGGTTTGCGCGAGACCAAACCGGAATTGATACACCTCAGGTTCGTCCTGGATGTACTTGTTAAGCAAATCAATGGCGTCCTGGGTTTGCCCCTGGTTGCCCATGAACTGCGCGAGCGTCAGCTTCGCCGTCAAGTCATCCGGGTCCGACGACACCAGATCACGCAAGACATTCAGCGCATCCTCGCCGCGACTTTGCGACACCATGTAGCGTGCCAATGCATAGCGATAAGCGTTTTCTTCCGGGAACCGGCCGATCAGATCACGCAGCTCGCTTTCCGCCTCCGCAAGGCGCCCTTCTTTTTGCAAGATGGTGACCTTGACCACGCGCAGCGACTGGTTTTCAGGTTCGTAGTCGATGGCCTGTTCCAGGTACTCCAACGACTTGTCGACATCGTCTCGCTGATACGACGAAGCCAAAAATGCCAGCGCACTGATGTTGCGTGGTTCCTGCCGCAGAACGTCCAGCGCGATATCGCGACCCTCCTGCACCTCGTTAGTGCGTAGCAAAATAATGGCCTGCAGTACGCGGCCTTCATTGTTGCCCGGGTCAGACGCTTCAATGGCGGCGACCGAGTCGCGAGCACGGTCGATCTGGTTACCAGCCGCCCAAATGCGCCCCATTTTGACCTGTGCCTCAACGTTGGTCGGGTCGATTTCCACGGAGCGACGCAAATAGGTAATCATTTGTTGCGGACTGTTTTCCTCTTCGGCTACCTGCGCAAGCAGGTAGCTGGCCTGGAAATTGTTGGGCAAAATTTGCAGGGCATTTTTGGCCTCAAGCTGGGCCTTGATCAGGTCCCCCTGATCGAACGCCGTTTGTGCGCGCTCTAGATAGCTGGCCGCCCGGTCCTCTTTACCGCCGCAGGCGCCCAGCGCCAGCGTGATGATGATTAAAGCCGGAAGCAGATTTCGTACGTTCATTATTACCCTCATCGCGTTGTCGCACGCGTATATGTCAGCAGCGCATTACAGCAAAATTTGTGGAGCAGCGAAACCGCCCAATGCAGGTCAGAGCAGCCCGCGGGCAGCAAGGATGCCCATGCTCACGACGGCGCACAGCGGCAAGATCAGTCGTTTGCGCCGCTCCTGACGGCACAGAAACTCGCTTGCATAAAAGAAGACGGCCAGCCGAATGGTCGTATCGCCCAACTGCAGACGCGTGGCGGACTCGGTCTGCATTGCCGTTGAAATCACCACGACCAGCACAAAAATGAGCACCAGAAAGTCCAAAGGCGTCGAGCGGAAGCGCTCGCGGGCGGTCATGCGTATAGACATGAGCAGGAAGGCACCAACCACCAGAAACAGGATATTGACATGGCCGTCACTGAGCCCGTCGATCTGCGTCACTTCACGCAACGCAAACACCGCGGCCACACCAGCCATATAAATAGACAGCCGTACCGCGACGTCGGTCAGGCGCATGGGTAACAGTCTTGCCAGCAGCGCAAAAACGGCGAGCGCTGCGCAAATAAGCCCAAAATCGCGCGATACGCTAACCGGGTACACGGCCCCAAGTAACAGCAAGAGCCCGACCAGCACTTCGGTGGTGCCGACCGTGAATGCGGGCAAACGCGGGAATCGACGCAACAAACCGGACGTACGTTGCGCGTCGGCTTGCCCGCGCCCTTCGCCGTGCACCCGGAACTGGCTCAAGCGCGCAAAGCGAAACGCCGCGACAATCGTGATCGACATGAGGACATACGTGCCCATCACCACCATATCGCTCTCGTAGCGCAGCACGTAGGCCGTCGCTACCATCAGGGCTTGCACCACGTAGATGACCGACACCGCCTCATAGTGATAGAACCCGAAATCGAGCAATCGATGGTGAAAGTGATTGCGATCAGGCAAAAACGGCGAATGGCCACGACGGATGCGCCAGACCATGACCGTTAGCGTATCGAGAATCGGCAGACCCAACAGCAGCAGCAGCAAGCCGGGATTGAGTGCCGTGTTGGACTCTTGCGTCAAAATAATGGCCAAAACGGCGGTCACGAACCCCAGAAACTGACTGCCGGTATCCCCCATAAAAATCACGGCGGGATGATTGTTGTAGCGCAGGAAACCGCATACCC
>CAYGSQ010000148.1:0-7652 GCA_964352435.1 uncultured Gammaproteobacteria bacterium
CGTTCCGTCAACGGTGCATCGGCCGCTGCGGCCACAAAATCCTTGGGTTGGGTGCCGGTCAAACTGCGATCGGGACGAATACCAAAACCGTGGATTGATCGACCCGAGGGCGTAAAGTATTTGGACGTCGTGAGTTTCATCGCGCGGCCCTTGGACAGCGGTACGATGGTCTGCACTGATCCTTTACCATAGGTGACATCGCCCATGATGATGGCGCGGCCGTGATCCTGCAGCGCGCCCGCCACGATCTCCGATGCCGATGCGGTACCGGCATTCACCAGCACCACGATGTTCGCATTGTTGGTCAGGTCGCCCGCATGCGCGGCGTAGTCGAAGTCGGCAGACTCAATACGACCGTCCGCACTGACAATCTGACCTTCTTCCAAAAATGCATCGGACACGGCCACCGCCGCGTCGAGCAGGCCGCCAGGGTTGTTGCGCAGATCCAGCACGAGACCGTCCAGGTCGCGACCGTTTTGATCCTGCAGATCCAAAAGTCCGTCGGTCACCTCAGTGCCGGTGGTTTCGGAAAACTGGCTTATCCGCAGGTAGCCCAAACCAGGCTCAAGCAGCTCATAGCGTACGCTGCGCACGGCGATCTGCGTGCGCTCCAAATCAAAATGCAAAATGGCTTCGCTTTGCTCGCGGGTCACGGACAGACGTACGGTCGTGCCCACTTCACCGCGCATGCGTTCAATAGTCGCGTCCAGATCTTCCGGGTCGACTGACTCATCATCAACCATCACAATGACATCGCCCGGCATCATGCCCGAGCGCTCGGCCGGCGTATCGTCGATGGGCGATACCACGACGACCATGCCATCACGCAAGCTGACTTCCACGCCGACGCCCGCGTAGTTGCCTGACGTGGTAATACGCATTTCGCGGTATTCCGACTCGTCGAGGAATCCGGAATGAGCATCCAGACTGGTCAGCACGCCGCGTACAGCCGCCTCTACCAGCTCGGTATCGTCAATCCGATCGACGTAATCACGTTTCACGCGCTCGAACACCTCGGCCAACAGACGCGCCTCTTCCCACGGAATGGTCGTGTCGTTATCGGCGATTTCGGGTTCGGCGTGCACCCGCGGCCCAAGCGACAGGCCGGTGCCCAGCACCACGCCAATCAAAACGGCCAACCATGCTCGTTGCGTTACAGACATAATTTCGAACATATCACACGGGAGCAGGGCATACAGGGCACAAGTCGCGTTGTGCGATTGCAGCATTTTGCTACTTGCCCGACACCTTCGACTTGAACCATGGGTGTGGGTTGAGCGGCGTGCGGCCGCGCCGAATCTCGAAATACAGAGCGCTTTGGCGCTGACCGCCGCTATCACCGACCGTTGACAGCTCATCGCCGGCGTTGACCCATTCACCCGCCTGACGGGCCAGGGTCTCATTGTGGCCGTATAAACTAATGTAGCCGTCGCTGTGTTCCAGCACGGTCAGAAGCCCAAGGCCCGGGAGCCAGTCAGCGTAGGCAACCCGTCCCCGCGCAATGGCCCGCACAGATGCGCCGCGCGATGCCGCCACCAGCACACCGTTCCATTTCATTTTTTGACCAGCCCGCGGCTGACCATAGTCGGCGACCAGCTGGCCGTTGAGCGGCCAAGCCAACTTGCCCTTGAGCCTGGGAAACGCGTCGCGGCTGGCCACCGGGTATTCCTCCAGCAGTTTTTGCAGATCTGCAATCAGTTCCTGCAGCCGTTGCTCTTCCGCCTCGAGTTGGTTGACCTGCCGGTCACCGGCCGTGATCCGCGCTGCCAGTTCGTCGAGCAGCGTGAGCCGTTCACTGCGGGCGCTCTGCAACGTGCCCAACTCCCGTTCCTGGGCCTTTTGCAGCTCCGCCAGGCGCGCGGTCTCTGCGGCGACTTTATCCGTCACCTCGCGCAAGGCTGCCAGACGCTCGATCACCTGCTCAATCTGCCGCGCACGCTGCGCCGAGAACATTTGGAAGTAAACGCTCATGCGGCCAAGCTGTGCCGGATCGCGCTGATCGAGCAGCAGTTTGAGCTGCTCCTGGCGACCGTTCATGAACGCGGCACGTACCTCCATCGCCAACGCGGACTTGTCGTCATCCAGCGCGTCGCTGCTGTTTTTCTCCTGCACACGCAGATCGGCGAGACGCGCCTTGCTGGCTACCCGCTCGGCGCGGAGGCTCGAGATCTTGTTCTGGGTGGTGCCTATCTGCGACTCGATCTGACGCAGTTTGTCTGACGTGGCGTCGCGTTTTTTGACATCGCGTTGCAGCTCACTGCGCACCTTGCCGATGCGCTGCTGCAGTTCTTTGAGCTGGCGGTCCTGCGTAGCGTCCGCGGCGCTGTGCCCGGCCCCAGCGAGCACAGCGAAGACCACCAACGCGCAGGTTACGCTGCGCCATGCTGCGCTCATGTCAGAAGTGAGTGTCCCGTCATCGCCGGTGGCTGCGCCACACCCATCATGGCCAGCAACGTGGGTGCAATATCAGACAACACGCCACCATCCTTGAGGTTTCCTTGCATACCGTACAGCAGCAAAGGTACAGGGTTGGTCGTGTGCGCCGTGTGCGCCTGACCGGTTGCCGGATCACTCATTTGCTCGGCGTTGCCGTGATCGGCGGTGACCAGCATGGCGCCGCCAACGCGCTTCATCGCCTCCGCGATGCGTCCGACGCATTCATCCAGCGCTTCGATTGCCTTGACCGCTGCATCGAAGTTACCTGTGTGCCCGACCATATCGGCGTTGGCGAAGTTGCAGACGATGAGATCGAACCTGCCCTCATCGATGGCCGCAACCAGTTTGTCGGTCACCTCGGGCGCGTGCATCTGCGGTTGCAGATCGTAGGTGCGCACGTCAGGCGATGGGACCAACACGCGCTCCTCGCCCGGGAACGGGGTCTCGACGCCCCCATTAAAGAAGAATGTGACGTGCGCGTATTTTTCCGTTTCGGCAATACGCAGTTGCTTGAGGCCCAAACCGGATACCACCTCGCCCAGCGTGTCGGGCAAATCGTTGGGGCCGTAGGCCACTTGGGTGTCGAAATCGGCGTGGTATTGCGTGAGACACACGTAACGACGCAGTGCGACGAAACGGCGCTCGTCGATCTCATCAAAGTCCGGTTCGATGAATGCACGCGTGATCTGGCGTGCACGATCCGCGCGGTAGTTCCAGAAGATAACCGCGTCGCCGTGGTCCATGACAGACGCATCGTCGAGCAAGGTCGGTACAACAAATTCGTCGTTTTCATCGCGGGCATACGCGGCGGCCAATGCGGTCAGCGCGTCGTCGGCCCGGTGTTCACAGACGCCGCGGGTGTACATCTGATACGCCGCGGCCACGCGATCCCAACGATTGTCGCGGTCCATAGCGTAAAACCGCCCGGCCAATGATGCGATGACGCCGATGCCGCATTCATCGAGCACGGCTTGCAAGCGGATAAGTGAAGACTCGGCGCTGCGCGGGGGCATGTCGCGACCGTCCAGAATGGCGTGCACGGCAAGCTTGGTCACGCCGCGGGCTGTGGCCAGACGAATTAACGCGTACAAATGTTTTTCATGCGAGTGCACGCCGCCGGGGCTGAGCAAGCCCAAAAAATGCAGTGTCGTACCGGCTTTGGCGCAACCGTCCATGGCATCCAGTAACACCGGATTGGCGTTGAGCGAGCCATCCTCGATCGCGGCGCTGATGCGGGTGTATTCCTGATACACCACGCGCCCGGCGCCCAGATTGAGGTGACCCACCTCTGAATTGCCCATCTGACCGTGTGGCAATCCGACATCGATACCCGATGTCTCAACCAGTGAGGTGCTGCCTTCGCCACACAGGCGCTCCCAATTTGGCATGCGTGCAGCGGCAATCGCGTTGCCGGCGGTCTCTTCGCGATGACCGAAGCCATCGAGAATGAGCAATGCAACGGGGCGTGGCCGATTTGTCATAGTGTACTGTTCCTGCAGAAAAACCCGGTTTCGCGGCGCATTCTAGCCCGCTTTGTGGCAGCGCGCAGGCCCCTGCCTGCCAAGCGGGCCCCGCGCGCCCAAAGCGCCGTGGCGGGCAGCGGCTCAGGTGGTATAATCGCGCGCCATTTTGCAACTGCGACTGAGAACCCCGGTATGGATCGTTTACTTGAATTTGCGACCAATCACCCCATTCTGATCTCAGGCGCGGTGTTCCTGACGATCGTCACGATAGCCAACGAGGTGCGCATGGCCACGCGGCGCGGGGTAGACCTGTCGCCGCAGGATGCTGTCGGGCTGATTAATGCGGGTGCCACGGTCATCGATGTGCGCAACATTGAGCGCTTCAAGAGCGGTCATATAATCAACGCGCAGCACATCCCGCTGGACGAGCTGCAGGACAAGGCGCCGAAGAAACTGGCGGCCGCCAAGGACAAGCCTGTTGTCATTTATGACGACAACGGCATGCAGGGTGCACGCGCCGTAACCATGCTGCGCGCGCTCGAGTTTGCGAATGTGACCAACATCAAAGGTGGTTTGGGCGCCTGGGCACGCGAGAATTTTCCGCTCGAAGCGGGTAAGTAGTCAGGAGCGCGGAGAAGACCATGCCTCAAGTCACAATATATTCCACCCGATTTTGCCCTTACTGCATTCGCGCGCGCGGATTGCTGGAGCGCAAGGGCGTGGAATTTACCGAAATCGATATCAACAATGACGCAGAGGCCCGCGTGGCCGTGCGTGAACGCACCGGTCGCACGAGCGTCCCGCAGATCTTTATCGACGACCACCATGTCGGTGGTAGCGACGAGCTGCACGCACTCGAAAGCAGCGGCGAACTTGATCCGTTGCTGGGTCGCGCCGCTTCCTGATTCAGCGAAAACAATTCATCTTCAACAAACCAAGAGTAGAACAACATGGCAGACGATTCGGCCGCAATTGCGCAAGGCAAGCAAGTAGGCATCCAGCGCATTTATCTTAAAGACACCTCTTTCGAAGCACCGGGCACGCCCGCGGTGTTTACCCAGGAATGGCGTCCTGAAATCAAACTCAATATTTCGACCGCTAACCGTAAACTGGACGTCGAAGTAGAAGAAGGCTCGGATGATCCGGGCGATGTGTACGAAGTCACATTGACCGTCGAAGCCCGCGCACTGCTCGGTGAAAACACCGCGTTCCTGTGCGAAGTAAAACAGTCTGGTCTGTTCTTCCTCAAAGGCCTGTCACAACAGGAACTCGGCCAGGTACTCGGCAGCTTCTGCCCGTCGCAGCTCTATCCGTACGCACGCGAAGTTATCGCGGACCTCATCGGCAAGGGCGGCTTCCCGGCGCTGACACTGCAGCCGGTCAACTTCGACGCGATGCTGGCTGAACACCAGCGCAAAGCTGCCGGCGACGCACACTAGCGCACGCATGACCGTGGACACGCTGCTCAGCACACCTATCGCTGTACTCGGCGCCGGCTCCTGGGGCACGGCGCTTGCGATTCAACTGGCACGTGTCGGCCGCCCGGTTATTTTGTGGGGGCGCGACAAAGACGCGCTGGAACAAATGCGCGACACGCGTTGCAACGAGCGCTATCTGCCCGGCATCACGCTGCCGGACAACATCACGCTGGAAGACGACCTGACGCATGCCGTGCGCGATGTACGCGACATCCTGATCGTGGTGCCAAGTCACGCATTCCGTAGCACGCTCGAATCACTCGAGTACCTGGTACCACGCGAAACGCGCATTGCCTGGGCAACCAAGGGCTTTGAGCAGGACACCGGCAAGCTGCCGCAGCAAGTCGCAAGTGACGTGCTGGGCGAGGAACAAGCCATGGCCGTTCTGTCAGGGCCGACCTTTGCCAAGGAAGTGGGTGACGGCTTTCCGACACTGATAACCGTGGCCGCCAATGACCCGGCTTTTGCCGACGACATGGCACTGAGTCTGTCCAACGACAACTTTCGCGCTTACACCGCGGACGACATGATCGGTGTCGAGGTCGGCGCTGCGGTCAAAAACGTTCTGGCAATCGGCGCCGGCATTTCCGATGGCCTTGGGTTTGGCGCCAACACACGCATCGCAATGATCACCCGTGGTCTGGCCGAAATGTCGCGTTTGGGTCTGGCGCTTGGTGCCGAACAGGAAACCTTTATGGGTTTAGCCGGCATGGGCGACCTGGTGCTGACCTGCACCGACGATTTGTCGCGCAACCGGCGAATGGGCCTGAAGCTTGCTGCAGGCAAATCGATTGAAGAGGCGGCTGAGGAAATCGGCCAAGTGGTCGAAGGCGTACGCGCGGCGAAAGCCGTGCACCAGGTCGCGCACCAGTTGGCCGTAGACATGCCCATCGTGGATCGTATCTATGCGGTTCTTTATGAGGGCAAAGACACGCGCGAAGCCGTCACCGAACTGATGCGGCGCGGGTTGACGCGCGAGTAGTTTTCGCGGGCGCTTAGAAGTTAAAGCTGAAGCCTACCGACAGGACCGGATATAGTTCGAAGTCATCGATCGAATCCTGCAGTTCCTGGCGCTCCTGCTCAAGCTGGGTCTGAAATGTTGCGTCACCCGCCAGTGCGCCATCTGCCCGCAGCGCCAATTCGGGTGAGCCCTGCATGAGCACGCCCAGATCGATGTTCAAGCCAAACGTATTGAACAGGCGGAAATCAGCGCCGACGCCGGCGTAGGGTGCAACACTGTCGAACGTGGCATCGCCGCGCAGGGTGCCAACTTCGGCCGCGGTGAACGTCGTGCCACCAATGTCGTAGCTGCTCGTGTCGCGACTCACCAGATTGACTTCGTTGCCGTTAGCGAACACGCCGGCCGTTACGCGAAATGGGGAAAGCGGCATGCGCAAATTGGCCGTCGCGTAGAACGTGCTCAGATCAATCTCGCCGTCATAGTCGACGCCCGCTTCGGTGCCGTTTTGATCAAATGAGAACGCGTTGGCGCCCACGCGCAAATCAAAAAACGGCGCGGCTCGCCAGGTGCCTTCAAGGCCCACGCCCAAGGTACCGGCGCGCACGCCGAACCACAGATTGTCATCCGCTTGTGCGGGGCTTGCGAGAACGGCGGCCACAACAGCCGGTGCAATGTAGCGAAGCGATTTCATAGCGCATCCTTGACGTAATAATGAATCCGCTGAGGCTACCTGCCCGTTTTACAAGGAGACGTGACATGCGTCACGACGCGCCAACAAACTCCAACTGACGCCACGCTTCATAGACCACAACGGCCACCGAATTTGACAGATTGAGGCTGCGATTGTCCGGCTGCATGGGGATCCGCAAACGCTGCGGGGGGGCGAAGTTCTCGAGCTTGGCGTCGGGCAAGCCGCGGGTTTCAGGGCCGAACACCACGGCGTCACCGTGCTCAAACGCGCAACCATGCAACGGCGCGCTGCCGCGCGTGGTAATCGCGAAGGCGCGTCCCGGGCAAGCCGCGAGGGCTTCCTCCAGCGCGTTGTGCTCCACAACCTGAGCCCAGTCCCGGTAGTCGAGGCCGGCGCGGCGCAGACTTTTCTCCTCGAGGTCGAAGCCCAGCGGATGCACCAGATGGAGAGCGGCGCCCGTGTTCGCGCACAAGCGCATAACGTTGCCGGTATTGGGCGGGATCTCTGGCTCAAACAGAATGACGTGGAGCCACGGTTCCGGGGATAAGGTACACATGAACACACGTTACCGGTTCTGCACGGCGCTCTTGACTGTTAACATTACGGGCATGCCAGATTCACCA